>CAXMPG010000064.1:0-55883 GCA_964195485.1 uncultured Desulfobacterales bacterium | reverse complement strand
ATGACTTGAAAAAGTTTTTCGTCTAACTTCTTATGGTCATGAGAGTCTTTATCAGAAAGTTTAATTTCTTTCTTACGAAGAGCAGGTAAGATTACCTGCTCTTCTATGTAAGAATGTGATGCTAATAATGACATTGATTTTAATATCCGGTCTCTAAGAAACTCAACTTCGGTAACGCTTTGAAAGTTTGTTGAACCACAAAGCAAATTAATTTCACTAAAGAAATTACGAATGGCTTTATGCTGGAATTGATAAAAAATAAATGACATTAAATAGTTTTAGATTCGAAGAACTTATAATCTTCTATATAACTTCTCAATATCTGCGCGCGTCCATTTAGACTCCCAGTCATCGCCTAAAGCGTGACGCCACATGTGGGGTAGATTGTAAGCAACTTCTGTCATTGCTGTAATTTCTTCATCTGACCAATCTGCAGCTAAATTTTGCGGTAATTCAATGTTGTGCTGTTTAACCATTGCTTTAAACTCCGCTACAGCGTCTCCGTAAAATTCTTCTAAATGATTAAAAGCAATACAATTAGCGTAACCATGCTTAGTTCCAAAAACAAAACCCATTCCGTAAGAAAGCGCATGACACGCACCCACTTCAGAATACGTTAAACTTAAACCTCCAAACAAAGATGCCATCATTAGCTTTTCGTTATTTACTGGCGTTTGTCCGGCTTTGTCACCCAAGAAAACATCTCTACATAACTTTAAAGATTGGTCTCCGTACACTTCGCTATAGGTGTTAAAATACTGTCCTGATTCTGCTTCAATACAATGAATATACGTATCCATTCCAGTATAAAACCATTGATTTTTGTCAACGGTAGCAGTAAGGTCTGGATCAAGAATAACTTGGTTGAAAACCGTCCAATCACACTTTAAACCTAACTTTTTTTCTGGTCCAGAAAGCACTGCAGTCATAGAACATTCTGCTCCAGTACCCGAAATAGTAGGAACACCACAATGATAAATACCTGGATTCTTAATCAAGTTCAAACCTTGGTATAAAGAAGAAGAACCCTCGCTATTAAACATCAAAGATGTGGCTTTAGCAATATCCATTATAGATCCACCACCAATACCAATAATACCTGCTGGAAGTCCGTTTTCTGCCAAAACAGTATCACGTAACTCATCAATTTGTTCGGTTGTAGGTTCTTTTGGGTCTACATCCACAAAACGTATTACATCTTTTTCTTTTACTGGAATACGGTCTAAAAAAGCCTGATTTCCATTAAAGTAATTATCGACTACAAAAACCATGAATCCATCATTTAAATGACGTTGTTCACTAAGAATGTGGTCTAGTTGGTCAAAGCTTCCTCTGCCGTAAACTACTTTATCTATATTTTTGAAATTGTTGAACATGAATGTAAGTTAGAAGTCGGAAGCTAGGAGACCGAAGCCGTCCTATTTTCATGGACTTAATTATTATTATGCTAATACCTTTTTGATGGAAGCTACCATTTGAATTTTAAACGCTTCTAAATCTTCTGCAGGCCAGTTAGCTTTAACTCCAAGAGAAATTAAACGGCCAACAACTTCATTAGATTTTGGTAATTCAAGAGCGTTATAATCTTGAGGTGCACCAAAATGGTGAATACCTAATTTGTTAGGCGACTTTAAATCTTTAATATGATTCCATTGGTTAATGAAGTGATACATGTTGGTGTACCAATAGTTGAATCCTGCAATTCCATCTTCCGCAAACTGAGCCATTACTTTTTGAGAAAGCTCGGTTGTAGGCATAAAGAAGTTTAAGAACGTAGCGGAATCTCCTTCTGGATCCGGCATGTGACGGAAAGTAACGCCATCAATCTCGGCTAAAGCATCTTTTAAGATTGCTTTATGCTTTTTGTTATTGGCTATAACCGTTTCAATACGTTGCATTTGAACTTTACCAATAGCAGCATTCGTTTCACTTAAACGGAAATTTGTACCAATAATGTGATGTTCTTCCATTCCACGGTTGCTTCCTAAATGGGTATGTCCGTGGTCAGAAAATTCTGACATATGGTTATGTGCAGCTTCATCATTTGTGATACAAAGTCCGCCTTCACCTGCCGTGGTAATTTTGAAGAAGTCAAAAGAAAAACATCCTGTCTTACCAAAAAGGCCAACAGATGTTCCTTTATGAAATGCACCTAAGGCTTGACCAGCATCTTCCACTAAGATTAAATTATGCTCATTTACAATAGGCATAATCGCATCCATATCTGCAGCAGCACCACACATATGAACTAAAGCAATACCTTTTGTTTTCTCCGTAAGAACCGCTTTAATACCTTCAGCACTTAAACAAAGTGTTTCGTCAATTTCTGCAAAAACAGGAAGTGCACCTACTAAAAGAACACATTCAATGGTAGCTACATAGGTAAAAGGAGTTACAATAACTTCATCTCCCAAACCAATACCAGCAGCTACTAAAGCGGCAGTTACTGCGGTAGATCCACTAGAAACGGCTTGTGCATGTTTAGCACCTGTAAATTTTGCTGCAATTGCTTCTAATTCTCTGGCTTTGAACATTCCCTTACGGGCTTCATCAAATCCATATCTAAACAAGATTCCAGTATCTAAAACCTCATTCACTTCTTTGCGTTCATCCGCACCAAAAAATTCTGCTCCTGCCATAATTTTTATTTAAAAATTTCGAGGGGCAAAGGTAAGGATATTGATGAAAGTCTCCATACATATATTAAAGAGACTAGAAGGGAGGGTTCGTAAAGAAATGACGCTATATATTACGAGCGCTAAAGTGGAAATAGTAGGCATAAAAAAAGAGGCTTTAAGCCTCTTTTAAATATTTTGTATACTGATTGGAGTTTAAGCAATAATTCCAACCATAACTGAAAAAATAGTTACCAATGCTAATACTACCCAAAAAATGCCAAAACCTTTAGTCGTTTCGTCAAACATTTGTGTTAACATACTGTCTTTCTCTTCTTTAAAATCGTTACTTACCATGGCTTGTTTTTTTGTTGCAGCAAATGTAATAAATTGGTTGTTATTCGCAATTGGCTAATCGAGTTTCTATCTCTTTTGCCGTAAATTTCTTTTTGGACTTACTCCAACGTTCATAGATGTAATTGGCCACATTGGCTATTTCTACATTATTCAGCGCTTCAATTCCTGCCATAGGTTGGTTGAAGATCACTCCATTCACCATTATTTCGCCTTCTATTCCGTAGCCTACAATACATGCGAAATCATCCGCGTGAGAGTCTAAATAATTAGAATCGGTCAGTGGTGGAATCAAGTTCCTAAATCCCTCTCCGTTATTTCCGTGACAGCTTGCGCAGTGCGTTTTATACACTAATTCACCCTTTTGTGGTGGTCGTGAACATGACCTTAAAATCATAAGGACTAATAAAACAACAACAAAACTAGCGAGTATAACAACTCTTAAATTAATGTTCATTCATTTCTTTTTTAAGAACGCGAATATCAGCAATGATTTGCATTACATCTTCTTCCATAGTACCATCATAATACCCACGTATTCTATGTTGGCCATCCATTAAAATAAATGCCCCACTATGCATGTAACCACCGGGTGAATTTGGGTCTTCCGCAGCGCTCACCATGTATTGCGCAGCGAGGTCGTAAATCACCAATTTATCAGCCGTAACCATATGCCATTTCTCAGAGGAAATCCCAATTTTAGCCGCATATTTTTTTAGTTGAGGTACCGAATCGTTTTTGATGTCTATAGTATGCGATAAGAACAAAACTTCGGAGTCGTTTTCAAACTCATCATATACCAGAGCCATGTTTTTCGTCATTACCGGACAAATAGTTGGGCAATGCGTAAAGAAGAAATCTACGATGTAAATTTTGTCTTTAAAATCAGCTTGGGTAATGATTTGGCTATCTTGATCCATCACCTCAAAATAATTAATTTGAAGCGTGATATTATCAATCACTTCTTCCCCGTTTTCATTATCAACTAAAACCTCTTTGGAGCCGTAAACAGGAAGTTCCTCTTTTTCTTGCACTTCTTCAATGCAGCTGGTAAACCCTATGCTAATAAAAAGAACAACGATGAAATAGAAATATTTCATAAGAATTATTTTTCTAAACTTTTAATAAGTGCTTGTGCATTAGTCACCGCATTGTCCATGTGGATTCCTACTTCAATAATGGCCTTTTCTTCTTGATCTAAGTATAATAAAATGGAGTCTTTATTATCACCACTTTTTGGAGATTGAATATTTGCCATCCAATCCATCATTTCTTCATCCGCAATTTCTAGCTGGTTATATACACCTTGAAGGGTATCCAATTTAGCGAAGAGTATGGTTGAAGAGTCTTTTTTTGCACGCGTAATTAATTGGTCCAGCTTGGCTTCTATTTCGCCTGTTTCTTGCATTTTCAGCATTACCACATCATGAACCTTAAGGGTTTTTTCCCATTTTATTTCTGTTTCATTTCTACAAGAAGAAACGAATAATAGCAAAATAATAGTGGAGGTAATTAATTTTAAACGTAACATTTTATTTCAATTTTAATTCTTGCAAAGCTATCCAAGAAAGTAGACTCATACCCGTTTTTAACGCGTTTTCATCTACCATAAAAGTAGCCGTATGTAACCCACTTGATGGATTTCCAGGTTCACTCGTGCCAAGTCGGTAAAAACACCCGGGTATTTGTTGCGTGTAATAAGAAAAATCTTCTGCTCCCATACGTAAATCAAGGTCTTTCACCTTTTCCTTACCTAATAAATCAATGGCATATTTTTGAGCTCTTTGGGTTAAATCCACATCATTTTTTAGATATGGATATCCATTTCGAACTTCTACATCAACATGTCCTCCAAATGTTTCCGCTAAATCGTGACACGTTGTCTTAATTATTTGATGAACCTCTTTTCGCCATTCTTCATTCAAGGTTCTAAATGTACCCTGAATATAAACTTGATCAGGTACTACGTTAGTAGCTCCAAGCCCTTCAATAAAACCAATAGAAACAATAGTTGGGATGTTTTTTTCTTTCCCTAAATCGTTAATTTTATTTACCGCTAAAATGACTTGAGATGCCAATATGATAGGATTGGTGATGCGATGTGGTTCTGCTGCATGTCCGCCTTTCCCGTTGATGTGTAAATGAATCTCATCGGTAGAAGCCATGTACATTCCCGGTCTGAAACCAACCGTACCCGCTTCAAATTGCGGATAAACATGTTGGCCAATAATAGCGTTGGCTTTTGGGTTTTCAAGCGCTCCTTCCTTAATCATTAACGATGCACCTCCAGGTAAAACTTCTTCACCCGGTTGAAATATTAGTTTTATAGTTCCTTCAAATTGGTCTTTAAGTCGATTCAGAATTGCTGCCGCTCCAAGTACAGAACTGGTATGAACGTCATGTCCACAGGCATGCATAATACCTTCGTTTTTAGAAGCGAAGTCCAAATCCGTTTTTTCTTTTATTGGAAGGGCATCCATATCGCCTCTAATTGCAAATACTTTACTGGATGGATTAATACCTTTAATGTGCGCTACAATCCCCGTTTTTACAAAGTTTCTTTGGTATGGAATACCAAGTAAATCTAATTGAGAAGCAATGTAATCGGAGGTTTTAAATTCGACAAAAGATAGCTCTGGATGCGCATGAAGGTGTCTTCTTTGCTGAACTACTTTTGGGAAAAGAGACTCTGCTAATTCTAATATGTCTTGTTTGTTAATCATCTATTTGCTAAAAAACATGAGTTTAACAGAAACAAATAACATAAGGACACCAAATATTCTTTTGATTAAAACTTGATCGAGACTTAATGATAACTTAGAGCCAAAGTAACCGCCTATAACAAACGCAAACGCAACTATAGCTGCGGCTTTGATATCCATGTTCCCACTTTGATGGTAATTGTATGCAGCTAGAATTCCAATAGGTAATAGCATTAACCCCAGACTGGTGCCTTGGGCTTCATGTTGCGACATTCCTAAAAAAAAAACAAATGCAGGAACAATTAAAATCCCACCACCTACGCCAAACATCCCACTTAAAACTCCTCCGGAAATACCAATGAGAATGAGAATAAAAATTTCTGTCATGGAGTATTTTTTTGGTTTCATCCAATTGATTTTATGGGCTCAAAGATAATTATTCTAATAACCCTAAAATGGCATGATCTAATCCATTCTAGAAAATATACGTGTTGTATGTGTTTAGTTCACTAAATGTTCAACACGCTCTACCTTATCTAATTTGGATAATGATAAACGTACCACGCAATCAGAAGTTGCGGCTAAATCGTGCGGTATATTTCCTGCAAGTGTTAACATATCACCCGCTACAAGATTATGAATCTTACTGTTTACACCAAAATTTAGTGTCCCACTGAATAATTCTACTACAATAGGAAACGGTGTTTTATGCTCTTTCATTAACTGTCCATTGCGCATTGCAATGCGTATTTCTTTGGTTCCGTCTGTTTCAAATAATACAGAGATGGCTGGTTTTGATGTGTTAAATTCTACCTCTTTTGATAATGTTGCTGTTTTCATATCGTTTTGTGTATTGTAATTATTGGAGGGCAAATTTAGAAGTCTCTTTTGGCGAAAAACAGGATAATCCTCACCTTTACGGTTAATGTGTGTTAAAACTCGGATGGAAGTTCAAATGCCATTTTCTCTTTCATTACTGGATGTTCGAACTGTAAATAATTAGCTTGTAAATGAAGTCTTGTATTACGTTGACCGTAAATGTCATCTCCTAATATAGCCGCATTTAAACCCAATGGGTGCGAAGCATGTACACGTAATTGATGCGTTCTTCCGGTAATAGGAAAAAAGTGAATTCGCGTTTGGTTATTGGTTCGGTCAATTACTTCCCAATTTGTAATGGCTTTTTTACCATGTTCAAAGCACACAATCTGGCTAGGTCTGTTAGCAATGTCAACGCGTAAGGGTAACTCAATGGTGCCAGAATTTTCTGTGACTAACCCATCCAGAAGGGCTAAATACCTTTTTTTTATGGTGCGATTTACAAACTGACTTTGCAGTTCTCTATGTATTTCTAAAGATTTTGATAGTACCATTAAACCAGAGGTGGACATGTCTAATCGATGAGCTAACATTGGACCTGTGGCTTGTGGGTACTTCAGTTTCATTCTAGTTTCTACGGAATCCTTAAGCTTTTTTCCAGGTACCGATAACAACTCTGCAGGCTTATTAATCACTAAAAGAGAATCATCTTCAAAGAGGATCTCAATGGCTAAAGTTTGTTTTTGGCTAATCGTAATCGGACTTTCCTCCACGTTCAAACCTTGCAGCATATGTCCTAAAATAGGCGCGCATTTGGTTTTACATGCAGGGTAGAAATGCCCGTGTTTTCTTACTTCTAATTTGGGTGATTGTCCCCACCAAAATTCTGCCATAGCTACGGGCTTTAATTTATTTCTGAAGGCATATTGAAGCAACTTTGGCGCAGCGCAATCACCGGCACCCGCAGGTGGTTTTTTTGCTAACTCATCCTCAAAAATAGCCAACACACTTTTTGATTCTCCAGTAGCATTAAGCATTTGGTATTGCTCAAATAGTTCCTGTTGCATTAGCCCAGATTTTCTTTTGCGTTCCGAATTTAGCTGAGCTAATTGAGATTCGAATTTCTTTACGTGTTGCGTACTTTCCTGAAGAATCAATTTCCATTCTCTGGCGGTACGTTTATAGCCAAAATCGAAATCCATGCTCAGTTTTTGATGTTGCAATTGCAATTCCTCAAACTCCTTAGGTGATAGTTTTTGACGCTGTTCTTTTCTTTGCAACTGCCTTTGTTTTTTAGCAGTTTTTAGCTCGTTCTTTTTACGGGATAGCAATTCCTCCGCTTCATTTGTTAAATGGTTATGATTGCTAATTGTTTGCTCATAATCAGAAGATGATTTTAGGCTTTTAACCTGTTGGTTTAGTTCATTTATTTCTTCTTCCAATTGTGTGTAAAAACTGGTGTCGCTTTTACGATCAAAAACAGGTGGTACAAAATGTTTTAGTATGGTTTGTTTAGCAAGAATCCCGGAAAATGCAGCCAAGTACCCCAATTGATTGTTCTGATTTTTAACCACTAAAACCCCAAACATCTTTCCATAAAAGCGTTCGTTCTCTTTGGCGTTAATTCCAAAATTGTGTTCCCAATCAGTTTGTGTATTAAGATACTCTTGAAGCTCTTTACTCGCTAAAACGGATAAGGGGTGAGGAGTATAATTAAAAGGAAAAGTAAATTGCTTGGGTATTTTTATAGCGGAAATAGGTTCTTTAAATGGAATAAAAAGAGATGTGATTGACTTGGTCATTTTTGGGTTTTATATAGCGTCTGGAAGTTCTTGTAAACCCCTAATTATTTTATCAATATCATGTTGTAAACCAAATGGGTACCCGTCTAAATTATGAGGGCTATTAATGATAACTACCGCATTACATGTTTTAAACTCTTCTACAATATCTAATTCTTTTATATTATGTGATGGCTGCATTCCGTTATAATATACCGTGTTATAATAGTACAGGTATTTGGAGTCCTCACTATATACTCGGGGTAATTGCCAAGAGCCTTTCATTGCCCAATAATAGCTATCTCCTATGGTAAGTACTTTCGGTTTTACTAGTTTATTAGCGGTGTCGTTAACTTCATATATTGGGTATGCAAAATCGGTATTGTCAATCTTATTTAATAAATTTAATGTGGTCTCAAAATCACCATCACCTTCTGCAAATTTGGATATGTTTAACTTTTTAACTTTGATTGATGCCATGTCTATATCAAGTTCATCTTGCATATCATTTAGTAATCTCAGCAAAGTAAAATGCGCCCCGTATTTGGTCCAATGCACACTTGTTTTACTATAAACAGGATATTGAGAAGTGTCCATAATGGTGTGATAATATTCCAGTAAATCCCAATACTCTAATTGATTTTGTTCCAGTAATTGGCAATACAAATGATAGTCGTTGGTAGCATTTTCTAGAGCGAATTGTTTCGGAAGCTTATCATAGAAAATTTCTTCCTTAGCAGGAGGGATGATGACTTTAAAGTACTTTCCTTTTTGTTTTAAGGTTTGCGAAAGCACTTTGAGTTTTCCTAAATAATCGTTTAAGGAATCAGAATTTAAGGTATGTTCTACTGATCTAGACTTTGCCCAACCCACACTAAAAAAATAGTCTTCCTTTCCAATTAACAAATCAGTCATGTGGTATTCATTGAATAGCGAATAATCAATTTCATGTTTGGTACGAATAACAATGGGCCTAATGTTTAGATTATTTTTTTGAATTTCTGTTCTGTTAGCTTGCCACGATTTATTGAACCAAGAACTCCAAGAGAATTGCACCGTATCTGTTTTTGGGAAAGCACCATTAAGTGGTTTAATCGTGTTTTTTAACACAGGTAATTGATATACCAATGGAAGGAACAAAAGTGCCAACACTACAAAAAATGATATGTTTTTAAGTTTGGAGTTCATTTAAAATCGGTAATAGATAAAGGGGTTAAAACCGGTAGTCATTAATGAAATAAACGATAAAAACAAAAGAATCACCATAGTTGGGTAAACGACTATGGATATTTTGAAATTCGCGTTGGCTAGTTTAATAGGAACTTCATTAAAGTAATTTAATAGCTTTTGGTTTACTGCAATAAAAGCAAATAGGATTCCAAATAGGGTAATAATGCACGTTTTGGTATCTACTTGAATATTTATAATGGAATCGGAGAACGAGAACATTTTTTGCAAGTAAAGTATGGAGGTTTCAAAATCCATAGAAAAGAAAACCCAGCTAATTACGACTACAAAAAAGGTATAGGATACTTGGATGAATTTAGGAAGTCTTTTTAATAATTTCCCCAACCCAGCTCTTTCTATCATTAAGAAAAATCCATGAAATAAACCCCAAATAATGAAATTCCAGTTAGCTCCATGCCAGAACCCAGAAATGAAAAACACAAACAATAAATTGAAATAAATTCTAGTGTTTGAAACTCTATTTCCACCTAAAGGAATGTAGAGGTAATCTCTCATCCATGCACCAAGGGTGATGTGCCAACGTTGCCAAAACTCGGTAATGCTTTTTGATAAATAAGGGAAGTTGAAATTTTCTGGAAACTTGAATCCGATCATATATCCTAATCCAATAGCCATGTCAGAATACCCGGCAAAATCATAATAAATTTGAAAAGTGTAGGCTAAAATTCCAATCCAAGAATCAAGAACCGACATGTTTTCAATGCCTATTAAATTCACATTCTCCACTACCGCAGCAAAGGTGTTAGCGATAAATATTTTTTTACTTAATCCAATTATAAAGCGATATAAGCCATGAAGCTTTTGGTCGAATTTATTGCTTTTATAATTTTTGATTTGATCACTTACATCTTGATATCGAACAATTGGACCCGCTATTAGCTGCGGAAACATAATGATGTACATAATGTAATCTAAGAAATTATCTAATCGTTCATTTTTACCGGAATACACATCCATTACGTAACTGATTTTTTGAAACGTGAAAAATGAAATGCCTATGGGTAATAAAACTTCTTTAAAAGAAATGCTCGAAAAGCCAAAAGACGCACTAATTCCTGAAATATTATCGACAAAGAAATTGGCGTACTTGAAGTAAAAGAGCAGGGCGATGTTTAATAGAAGGGATGCCCATAAATACCATTTTCGGTTGGCTTTATGGGGGCTTAAATTCTTAGACAGAGAATAGTCAATTACGGAACTTCCAATTAAAAAGAAAATGAAAGTGGGTGCGCCCCAAGCGTAAAATAACACGCTAAATAATGCAATAGTCCATTTCTTGAATTTCATTGGACTCAAATAAAAGCTCAACAAAAAAACAGGTAAAAAAACACTTAAAAAAAGGATGGAACTAAATACCATTAATCAAAATAGAGCGGAATTTGTGCCGCTAAAATTAAGAGCCGAAGGTAATGTTTTAGAATGTTTTTTTTTGCTTACATATTAGGCGTTTGAAAAAGGACTTTTAATTCAATTTATACGTAAACCCAATAGTAGGTCCGAAACCAGAGTATACTATATTCTTACTACTTGAGGTAATTATTTTAGAACGGATGTAGGGAATGATTAATTCTAACCCGAACTTACCATTGAAGTAATAATTTGTGCCAAAACCAATGTCGAAAACTGAAATTCCCCCACTAATGTTATCGTGGTAAGGGGTTTGAAAATCAGGATTATCAGCATTGTATTTAATGGTGTCTACACCAAACCCTATTTCAGCAAAGACACGTACTTTCTCTTTGTTTACGAAATTATTTCTCAAGATAGGAGTAATAGCATAAGAGTTATAATTGGAAGGTACGCCACCTACGTATATGTGGTTGGCGGTGGCATAAGAAAAATTGATTTCAATAGATGACCTGTCAGAAAAGAAAAATCCAATAGAGGGTTTAATGACCAAACCTTTAAAACCCGTGTCAAAACTAAAAAGCGGAAGGGCAGATACCGTAAATTTTATGTCGTTCTTTATAGACTGACTAAACCCGCTAAATCCCCCTAGTAAAATAAGTGCGATAAATAAAATAGTATTTTTCATTTAGCATTATAAGAAGTTTGAGTAAACGAAATTGAGGTTAATTTCCTTTGACTAAGGTTAAAAATCAAGACCTAAACTAAAGTGTCCCATTGGTTTTAAAAATAGTCCGTCTTCAATTCCGTAGCCATAATCCCAACGTAAGTAGTAACCAAATAGTTTTGTTCTTAAACCCCAGCCAATAGCACCTACTAATGGGTCTTTTTTGTTATTTAAACGAACTACCACGTCACTAGAACCTTGGGTGATTTCACGCGTATTAAATGCATTTTCATCGCTCCATGGATCTGGACCTGTCCACGCGGTACCTACATCACCAAAGCCTATGATTTGGAAATTTTTCACGAACTCTGATTTTAAAGGCTTCGCTATTAAGTACTGGAATATTGGGATTCGTAACTCAGAATTTAAAACTACAAAGGTATTTCCGTTTCGTATGTTCTGCGTAAAGCCTCGCATATTGGTAGCTAAAGCTTGCCAGAAAAAGTTTTGATCTTGTGCAATATTTTGCTCCGTGTTAAAACGATCTCCAAAGTTTATCCATTCATCCACCGCGCCCATGTAGTAAACAAGTTTACGCTGACCAAAAGAAGTGCTACCTGCCAAACGATTGGCCCAAACAATATTTCTGTGAATTTTGGTGTAGAATCTAAAATCACCACCTACTATATGAATATCTTTTATGCCTTGATCCAACTCTACATAAGATTCTGCAAATACTTTAAACCGCGTACCATTTTTTATGTTCATTGCAATATCTCGCGTATCATCATATATAAACTCCAGTTTTACGCCTCCCCAATTACTAGAGTAGTCATCTGCTCTTAAAGATTGGTCGTTTATAGCCTTTAAAATATTATGATCGTTTCTTAAGTTGAACGTTGTTTTAAATGCCAAAACATTACTAATAGGGTACGACAAGCTCACCTTAGCTTGGTGAATAATGCTTTCTACATCATATCCTTCCGGAACGGTTTGCGTTAGCTTTTGACGCTGGAAACTGTATTTTTTATCCAACCTTTTTTTACGGTTTGTATAGCTTAAAAAGTACTCCGTACTCCCGCCATTTAGTCCGTAACGCATTCCTCCAGTAATGTTGTGGTCTTCCATGATGTCGTACAAACTAATTTTAAAAACCGTTCCCATACCAGGATTGTTATATGGACCGCCATTAAAGGGTTGGTATAATTGGTTGGCAAAATCAAAATCAACCGCTGTAGTTACATCTGTAGCTAAAAAGGCGTTTCTATAGTTTTCTTGTTTCGGGAATTTGAATACTTCAGGTTTAGGCTCTTCTTTCTGTGTTTTAACCGTTTTAAGGGTTATAAGCTTAGAGTTTTTTATAGGTCCACCAATAGTTGAATTTGCTTTTGGAACCTCCTTGCCAAAAGTGTAGTTGTTAATGTCTAATAGTAAGCTATCACTAAATAATTCTTGGGCATGGCTAGGCGCATCAAATATTTCAAACTGCGTACCCTGCTCTGTTCGTAAACGTTCTTTTGCCTCTGATTTCTTGGTGACAGTCTCTCCATATTCTGTTTCTGTTACTTCTTTTTCGTTTACATCGGCAAAATCTTCAATGTAGAAATGGTACTTGCCTTGATACTTCAACATTTCAGCATATTTCCGACTTTCAAGACTTAGCGATTGGTACAAGATATTTCGCTTGTAATTAGATACAGGAGTAGTTTTAGTGAAATATCGGTAATGAATAACGGTGTCAATATGACTAATTGCGCTATCTACTTCGCCAATGTATCTGTTTCTAATTCCGTTCTCACCACTTAAAAAGGTGAATATTTTATCGTTTATAGCATACGGTAAACGCTCTTCATAATCTTGGGAGTTAACCAAACGTTTATAGACTTTAGGCTTGGCTTTATAGTCGTACTGAAATAAATCAGTTTGATCCATAAGCTGGTTAACATCCTTTTTCACCTTTACAGAATCAGAGCCTCTATTTGAAGCGAAAATTATGGTATTCGAATTCGGGATAAAGCTAGGAGTGAGGTCATCATAAATATCATTTGTTATTTGTCTCATGGAGTTTTGAGAAAGGTTGAACACAAATAAATCCGACTGGCTACTTTTAATCGCTGAAATCACTAATCTTTTACCATCATTAGAAAAGTTGAAGGCAAGAACCTTTTCTACTCTAACTAGTTCTCGCTTATCCCATTTCTTGGTTTCTAAATCGTATAGCTCCAATAATACAAGTCCCTTTTTTTCATAAATCACCCCTAATATTTCTCCAGAAGGACTCCAACTTAGAAGCGGGTAACTCACATCAGGTATTTGGTCTAGCTTGTGATTACCTTTCATTATTTTCTTAGTTTTTCTTTTCGTTACATCGTGTAGCCAAACCTTGTATTGACCTAATTCATTGGAGGTGTAGGCTACATAACTCGCGTCCGGACTTAAAGATAAACGCTGATAGGTTCTGGATTTTTTTGTTCGGATTTTTAGCTCTTCACTTTCGGGTAAATTCCTTCGAGCATCATCGGTAATGTATTTAGCGAGGTAATATTTTTGAGCCGACTCTACCAAACTTGGCAGTGATTGTCCGAGAACAAAAAGAAATCCGCTCTCAATATTCCGACTAATTTTCGACATGTATAAAATATTGGGAATAACCTCGGGTCCGTAGACTTCAGAAATGTAATACCATAAGGCATGCCCAGCAAACGTGGCATCCTCCCCGCTTAAACGATTCAGTTTTCCCATTTGGCCGTTTAATACTAAGTCTCTTAACTTATCATCAATATCAATGCTCCAGTTTTGAGTAGCGTACGAAACCAAACCATCAATATACCAATCCGGTATAGTCATTAATGCCGCATTTTTAACCATCTCTTTCCAGCTTTTACCGTAAAGTAGTTGGCGCACAATAACTTCGGTTAACCCGCCTCTAATTTGCCTTTGCAAATCTTTATGACTTCCATCAAAATAGATAAATAGCTTATTGCCTTGTAAATGCGTTGTTCCACCAATGTTATTCGCATCGGGAATTTCAAGTCCAATATTACTTTGTTGAAACTCAGATTGAGTATTAAAGATTAAGATATAAACCTTCCCTCTCATTCTGTAATCAAGAATAGATTGAAGGTTTTTTAATGTGTTAATACCTTCTTTTGCAGTGTAATCAGCTAAAGGTCTTCCGGTACCATAAAAATAGACATTGAAATTCTCATAATCCATATGTTGCCAATTGGGTTCAAAGAATTGCAGTCTGTTTTTACCAAATTCCTGATAAGAACCACGGTAAAATTGCGCATTAGCAAATTGTGCAAACGCTAAGATTAAAAATAACCCTAATAAAAGATTGTATTTTAAAGCTCTATTCATTCAGGTACGCCCTAAATTTGTGGTTGAATTTGATTTTAATAAAAGATGTAAAAGTAAGATTTATTGTCCGCATCATAAATTTTATTTCAAGGTCTTAAAATAGTATAGGTATGTTAGTAGTTCATAAGTTGGTTTTTAATCCATTTCAAGAAAATACCTTCGTAATAGAAGCAGAAAATAAGGATTGTATTATTGTGGATCCAGGCTGTTCTAACCCGCTAGAAAATCAGCAGCTTGAATCGTATATCACGCAAAATAACTTAAACCCAGTGAGCCTGGTCTTAACTCATTTTCATTTGGATCACGTTTTCGGAAATAAATTTGTTTTTGATACATGGGGGTTACTGCCTACCGGTCATAAAGACGGTGAGTTTACGATGAACGGAAACCAACGAGCTTGCGAAGTGTATGGTCTACCTTATATTCCTTCACCGCCAATTACCCATTTTATTAATGATGGCGATGAGGTTAAACTAGACACCGATGTGCTTAAGGTTTTACACGTTCCCGGACATTCTACTGGTCATGTGGCTTTGGTAAGTGCAAATTCTAACTGGGTTATTGCGGGTGATGTTCTTTTTCAAAATAGCATTGGCAGAACCGATTTACCCGGAGGCGATTTACCCACATTAGAAAAGTCTATTCAAGAAAAAATGTATTTATTACCTGATGAAATGGTGGTGTATTGCGGCCATGGACCAGAAACTACTATCGGTAACGAAAAGTTTGCAAATCCGTTTGTAAGAGGATAGTTTTATTTGGGCGTGACCTGAAAAAGGTCAGGCTATCTGCTAAACTCCTCGGTTGCGGCTACGCTCAACCTGCGGGGTACCGCGTCTATCCTTCACGCGAAAAAAAAAACAGGGTATTATCACCTTATTTTCAATTTCAAAAACAAGCTCTTCGCCACTTTTCATTACCATGACAGTCAATTAGATTCCATGACTAGAAAATGGGTAGCCCAAGGAATGAGTAAGACCACTAAGTATTACTATGGGGCAAATAATAAAGTGAATAAAATTGAATGGTGTGATTTTACGCCTTACCTAAAAACGTATACCATTAGTTATGATAATTCTGGGAGCATTCAAAAAGTGAAATGGAATAGGGGTGCAGCACCTTTCAACGGAGAGTTTACCTTCGATAGCTATGGTAATGTGAATGCGTATAAATACAATTACTCGGATGGTTCAGGCGTAAGTAGCTATGAGTCAAATTGGGTGTCTTTTGAACAATATCCAAATGTAGTTGAACGTTTTTGGGTAACGGATCCAACTATGGAGTACTTATCCACTAATAATCCAGTGGAGCACCTTCAAACGACTAACAGATATACCGATTGGGGAAATGGTTCAGGTGGTACTTGGGAATACGACAACCAATCTTGGAATTTTGAATGCACCTACAATGAGAACGGGTTTGTTTTAACGCAAATGGTACTGGATACTAATAATGCCCATGTAAATACATTCGAATTCGTATATATGGGGTTTTAAATGCTGTGAGTTGCATATTTGTGGATGCTTGATAGCGAAAAGGATTAATTGTTTACTGTTATTCCTTCTTGATTTGGAGACTCTTGCATTATTAATTTGATGAATATTTTTGAAATGGGTGTATATTGTGACGTGGACAAGAAATCATTAGTAGAAATGAAAAAATCGCCAATCCTGTTATAAGAGGAAAGACGAGATTTAATTACTTGAATACCTTTTGAATGAGCGTGAAAATATTCTATTAGGTTTTCATGCTTTTATACCAAACAACAATGCCTTATGAATAGAGTATTACTTTTTACGCTAGCCATTTTCACCATTCAATTAGCGTCTTGCAAAAAGGAGGAAGTTATTAATACACCTATCTATACGGTTAGGGAATACCGTAATAGCCAATTGTTTAAAAAGTATGTTTATTCTCCTAATAGATTTGCTCGCCATAAACTGCTTCATTATTACTCATTCAATAACAATGGTTCGATTACCGATTCTGTTCAGTTTTTTTATTCCGGAAATAGACTTGATTCTTTATACACGTATTCCTATCCTTCAGGAGAAAAGTACTTAACCAAATACGAGTATGAATATGACCAAATTATTTCCATTGATAAATGGTATAGTCATAATTATAATGTGAAATTCAACATGAATTATAGTCCCATGTACGAAAAGTTTCGAGCAGATTATTACACTAGTAGTCAGCCTTCTAGTGGCGTTCTGTTTTTAAGTAGAGAAGGCAATGTAGCAGAACATCATAATGAATATGTGGCCTCCATATTTAATGAGAATTTTGAAAGTAATCTTTTTACGTATAATCAGAATTATAATGTTCTTAGTCCGTTTTGGGTAATGGATCCAACGTCATTTTCGCTATCAAACAACCTCGTAGTTGGCCATTCTAGAATGACACGTTCAACCAATGGTTCGATTAGCGACCCGAATGCGCAATGGTATTATAGTTTCAATAAATGGGATTTTGAATATACCTATTACACGGATGGAAATGTGATGACAAAAACCGTTTTGGATACCAATCAACTGGTTGTTGATTTTTATGAATATGAGTACACCACCAATTAATAAGAGTCATGGGACGCTCCTCATTGGTAGTGTTTGAAAAAAGAAGTGTTACCTCGTAGTTGTGAATAGACTGTATGATGAAATTCTGTATTCAGAGAAGGAATCGCTTACCCTTGATTAGCACAAAATACAGGTATTGCCGAATCATTTAGCAAAATGCTTTCTTTATCCGCATTACCAAGGTAATGATTAGAATTGGCAATTTTTGACATAATGCAAATACAGCCTACTTCATTGTTGTCTACGTATTTTAATAGGTGTTTTGAATGACCCACTGAGTATTCTGTAGCCTCTTCTTTAACCACTTCATGGTCAATATTTTTAGAGGTGAAAAAAGCAACGGCTTGATCTAAGTTTTTAGTGTACTCGGATGATATTCTAATAGGTTCTTTTTCTATATAAATGAGACACACTTTACTACCGAATGGTTTCGCAATTTGAGAAACTTGGTTGAGCTTCACGTTGAAATCTTCATCTGCAGCAATTGGGAATAAAATTTTAGCAAATGTTTTTTCAGAATAAACACTGTGGTCACTGATAACTAAAGAAGGAACATGAAGTGACTTGACTAACTTAAGAATATTGGAACCCAATAAGTTTTGTTTTAGTCCAACTTTCCCATGCGTTCCAACAATTAAAAAGTCTACTTCTAGCTTCGTAACAGTATATGGAATAACGGAATAGAAGTTGCCAAAACCAACATGCTTTTCAACTTCAATATTTTCTGGAATAAGCGCAGTATAAGAATCCATATTAGCAATAAACTCATCCTTCTTTTCCTCGGTTCCATCTGACGCAATGTGAACTAAAACAATGTCCGATTGACAAGTGGAAGCGATACCAACCGCAAATTGAATGCTTTTGATACAAGTAGGTGTATAATCTATTAATACGGCTATTTTATTCATAATGATTTTTTGAAATTTTATTTTTGGAGATTCTATCCCGCCTTAAAAGTATGAAAAATATGCGAAAGGGGTAATTTAGCGCAAATCATTTCATAACATTTTGGATTAACCTATAAGCATTAACTCTCGTAAATAGTTCTGTTTAATCGGTTCTCGGTGTTTTTGAGCATAGTCGGTATGGTAGGTATGTGATTTTAGAAATGATATTTGCAGATTATGCCATTCCGTATCACTCTTAATCACTTTGTAATACATAAACTCTTGAAACAAGGTTTCTGCAACAGGGTAGTAGTTGTTAGTTCCAAGGTAGTTTAAATCAGCGTCACAAATTATTTGTTCCAGTTTATTTTTTGGTTTTTGTGGAATCCTTGTGGCCAAAATTAAATCGCATATAACGGTAATTTGCGGAGATGTATATCCCCATTCTGGTAGCAGTTCTTTGGCATATTCAATGCTTCTTTCTTCATGGTTATTAAAAGTCCATAAAAACCCAGTGTCATGCAGTAAGGCAGCCGTTCTTAATAGAAACGCTTCCTCCTTATTTACTTTCAACCTTCGTATGTAATGATTACATTCTTGTAAAACGTAAATGGTATGATTCAAATTATGGTAACTAAACGTAGGTGATATTTCACTTTCTATTTTATGAAGTATGAATTTTTTTATCTTTTTGATATTCATTTATTTTTTTTTATCGAATCTATTTTACCAGAGAAATAAACCACATTTCCATTTGACCTTTTCCTTTTACCTCCAGTTTTCCACGGTTTTCAAAAGTGAAATCAACATCATCTTGCAATAGTTCAAATGTAGCTTTACTGATGTTAACTTTACCTACTTCTCCCTTACTTTCCATCCGGCTAGCGGTATTTACGGTATCACCCCAAATGTCATATTGAAATTTTTTGATTCCTACAATTCCTGCAACCACTGGTCCAGTATGGATTCCTACCCGCATTTCGAAAGCCGGTTTATTGACCGCATCTTGTTCCGATTTACGCTCCCCAATAAAAGCTTGCATTTCCAAGGCAGCCAAAACGGTATTCTTTACCGAATCATCGGTTGGTAGGGGAATGCCGCCAGCCGCCATGTAGGCATCTCCAATAGTTTTTATTTTTTCGATGGTGTATTTTTCTATTATGCCATCAAAAGCTTCGAAACAAATATTTAATTCCCGTACCAAATCGGCTGCACTAAGTTTAGCGCTTTGCTGCGTAAAACCTATAAAGTCGGTAAATAGAATAGAAATCATATTATGATAGTCTTATTTCAAAAATAGTGAACGCTCTAATGGAATAGTAACTTGTTCATCTTCTCTTTCAATAATGAGTTTTCTTGATTTAGGCTTATCCTTGGTCTTATCCAAAATCATTTTGCAATAATCTGATTTCTTAATATGAGTATAGCTGACTGAATCCTCTTGAATGATGTAATCAAAAAGTTGCAGTTTTTTTGCTGCTTCCGACCCATTAAAAATAGTGGCTACCTTTAATTTACCATCATATAATCTCTTGTTGTAGCCCAGGTTTTTCATTTCACTATGGTCATAATCCGTAACCTTTTCTAGAATTACGTGGTTTTCGTTCCAATCCAGAGTAATAATGTAATTCTCAAAGAATCGTGTACCTAAAGTAGAAGAGGTTTTTGTTACAGAGGCGTGGCAAATTTGATGATGGAGTTCAATCGATCCAAATTGGATGCTATCGGGTTTAAAATAATTAATCGTATCAGGCGCACCAACCCCATAAATACCGCTAGAACTATTTCCAAAGGCATAATTGTGAGGCATTTCAGGTTTTTGCTTTAGTACTTCTGTGTACATTTTGTGACTCAAATCAATATGGCCACCCGAGCCTAAATCAAGGGTTACGTTGTGTTGTACAATATTCCCAATGGTAATGTCAATTACCGGTGTTCCGGTTGCTTTTGTAGTGAAAGGAATGGTATCAAGCTTATCTATAAATGTTAACGAATCAATATGACTAGTTAGAATGATCACTTGTTTTTGATAGTCTATTTGCCAAATGGAATGACGCATAGAGTTAGCTCCTAAGATGCCATCAAGATCCATACATGAAATTTCGGTAGATTTATTAAAGTCCATTATACCAGCTCCCGTTTGGAGGTATTCGATGCCTCCAATACTTAACGTGTCAATACACGCGTAATCTACCTTTTCTCGATGTCCTTGACTCCCTTTCGTGGTATTTCTCCCCACTGATTTGAGTTCGAGTATGCGCGCTAATTCTTTAGTAACCACGTTTGGAGCGCCAGTGTCAAATAGAAAATCATACTCTTCCCCTTGAATTTTCACCTTGAGAATTATTAAACCTAATCGCATTTCAAATGGGACCACTACTTTGTAATTAGCCTGGGCTACCTCACCATCTCCCATTAAAAGGTAAACTTTGGAGGAGGAACAGGCTGAAATTGTTAGTAAAACAATTAAGACAGAAACAACGATGTGCAATGTTTTCACCATAATAAACGAATGTAATACTTGAGTCGAAATAATGAAAGTAGGGTTCCTCGTATAAAAGAGAAGTGTAGAGGTATTACCTCTTCTTATCCTATTATAACGTTAAAATGTTTAACTAAAATCATAAATCGTTAAACAAAACATATATTTGTAATCTAAAATTTAAATTATGGCTACCCAGAATATAGCACAATCGATAATTGATGCATTTACAGAACATGTATTAAAGAAGGGAAAAGTCCCAAAAAGTGTTTTTGCTTTTTGCAGAAAGAACCATTGGAAAGAAGAAGAATTTTATGCTCACTTTTCTTCATTTTCAGCATTGGAATCAGAAGTGTTTTACCAAATGTATGCACAAACTGACGGATTACTAAAAAAAGATAAAGCATTCGAAGGTTTTGATGCTCAAAATAAATTACTCACTTTTTACTACACCTTTTTTGAGGTATTGACGGCAAACAGGTCTTTAGTCAGAATATTATTAGTGGATCATAAAAGTAAAATGGAGGCGGCAAAAGTACTTTCCAAAGTACGTACTCATTTCAAGGTTATGGTGAGCGAATTAGAGATTGAAACAATGGAAATGCCGCATGAAATGCTAGAGAAACTTAAAGACAAAGGCATTGAAGAAGCGGCATGGGGTCAATTATTATTGACTATGAAATTTTGGTTAGATGATACTTCAGCCAACTTTGAAAAAACCGATATTTACATCGAGAAAGCAGTTCAAGCTGGATTTGATATTATTAAAACACCTCCTTTACAAAGTGTAATTGATTTGGGTAAATTTCTGTTTAAAGAAAAAATGCAAAACAAAGCCTAATGGAAACTATCGACCGCATACCGATTACGAAAATTCAACGTGCCTCAAAGCTCATGACAACCGGAGCTAAGGTAGGAGTGAATTACGTGAAGTATTTCAAAGATAAAGTGGTTTCTACACAAGAAATTGCTCAGAAGAACTTAGATGAAAATAACGCGACTGATATTTACAACGGATTAAAAAACCTAAAGGGCAGTGCTCTTAAGGTAGCTCAAATGCTAAGTATGGACAAAAGTGTGCTTCCGCAGGCTTATGTCGATAAGTTTAGCCTTTCGCAATTTTCTGTCCCCCCATTGTCACCTGCTTTAGTTGTAAAAACATTCAAGAAATATTTCGGAAAAGCACCTCATGATATTTTTGACGAATTTGATTCAACGGCTATTCAAGCGGCCAGTATTGGTCAAGTGCATCAAGCAGTATTGGATGGTAAGAAATTAGCTATTAAAATTCAATATCCAGGTGTTTCAGAAAGCATCACCTCTGATTTAGCAATGGTTAAACCTATTGCGATGAGTATGTTCAATATTCCGTCAAAAGGAAGTGAAAAGTACTTTAAAGAAGTGGAGAGTAAGCTGATTGAAGAAACCGATTACGAAATGGAAATTCAGCAGAGCATTGATATTTCAACGGTGTGTGCGAATCTTCCTAATTTGAAATTTCCGAAATATTATCCGGAGCTTTCTTCCAACCGTATTATTACTATGGATTGGATGCAGGGTATTCATTTATCTGAATTTACTAAAAATAATACAGACGAAGAGGCGAGTCAACTTCTAGGACAATCGCTTTGGGATTTCTATATGTACCAATTTCATCATTTAAGACGTGTACATGCAGACCCACATCCGGGTAACTTTTTGGTATCCGATACAAATGCGCTTATCGCTTTAGATTTTGGATGTATGAAAGAAATTCCGGAAGAATTTTATACACCTTACTTTGAATTGACATCTCCAGATGTTTTTGAGAATCCTGCCAAATTTCATGAGAAATTAGTAGAGCTTGAAATGATTAAATCGACAGACTCCCCGTCTGAAGTGATAATGTTTACGGAGATGTTCTATGAAATGCTAGGGTTGTTTACAGCCCCTATTCGGGAAGAATACTTTGACTTTTCGGATGACTCCTTTTTTGATAATATCAAGCATTTAGGGGAGAAGTTCTCTAAGAATCAAGATGTGTTTAAAGCAGATGCAAGTAGGGGGTCAGAGCATTTCATTTACATGAATCGCACGTTTTTTGGGCTCTATAATTTAATGTTTGACCTTAAAGCGAAAAAGATTAAGATTAATAATTACATCAATTTTATTGCATAGCATATGAAAAATTACGTTGTTATTGGAGGATCCTCCGGAATCGGAGAAGCAGTGGTGAGACAATTAGCAGATAGTGGGCATCGCGTTTTTGCGACCTATAATTCTACAAATGTATCGGCTCAAGCTAATTCTAGTGTGAGTTACCATCATTTAGATGTAATGGCAGAAAGCCCAGATATGAGTTGGGTGCCAGAAGTAGTAGACGGTTTTGTCTATGCTCCGGGAGCTATTGCATTATTACCTTTTGGTAGGCTAAAGCCCGAAAAAGTGACGGCAGATTTTAATCTTCAAGTTTTAGGTGCAGTGACTACGCTACAAAAAGTGGTTCCGCATTTGAAAAAATCGGCTCACCCAAGTGTGGTTTTCTTTTCTACAGTTGCGGTGCAAATGGGATTTAATTTCCATTCACAAGTAGCTATTTCAAAAGGTGCCATTGAAGGGCTTACCCGTTCTTTAGCCGCTGAATTTGCGCCTACTATTCGTGTAAATGCCATTGCACCTAGCATTACGGAAACTCCGTTGGCAGCTAAGTTTTTAAGTAGCGAAGAAAAAATTGAGGCAAACGCACAGCGTCACCCATTGAAGAAGATAGGCGCACCTGAAGATATTGCCGAAATGGTTGTTTTTCTATTGACCGAACAATCAAAATGGATCACAGGTCAAATCATTAATGTGGATGGCGGGATTACCCGCGTAAAAATGTAGCGTATGTTTTTTATATTCAAGTCAGAAAAAGAGAAGCTTAAAAAGAAGCGAGTGAAATTATTGGAACAAGCGTATCAATGGTCAGCCATTGATCGTAAAAAAAGTGATGAGTTTCACGCATTAGCAGATGCTATTGATATTCAATTAAATGGTTAGTCACCAAATAAAATAGCATTAAGTATGGCATTTTATCAAATTATTAAAAAGCAAAAGGTCAATGCATCTATTGATGAGGTGTGGGACTTTATTTCTTCTCCGGCTAATTTGAAAGAGATCACCCCAGATTATATGGGATTTGATATCACTTCAGAAGAGTTGCAAGAAAAAATGTATCCAGGTATGATTATTACCTATGAGGTTACGCCCGTTTTTGGCATAAAAACCGCTTGGATGACAGAGATAACTCAGGTTCGTGAAAAGGAGTTCTTTATTGACGAACAACGTATTGGGCCGTATTCATTATGGCACCACCAACATCATATTGAAGCTATAGATAATGGCGTTTTAATGACAGATATTGTGACCTATTCCCCGCCATTAGGGTTTATAGGTGCCATAGCAAATACAGTAATGATTAAGGGGAAATTGAAAGAAATATTTGATTATCGTTTTAAAGCAGTCATCAAAAAGTACGGAGAGTATGCACCTAACAAATAAAGATATTGCAGTGGCAGAACATGCCTATAGACTCAATTTAATTAATTCTATTACAGGTATTAAACCGGGTAATATGATTGGTACGATTGGAGAAAATGGCGTAACAAATCTCGCAGTATTTAGTTCTGTGGTGCATTTAGGAAGTCATCCTCCGCTACTTGGTTTCATTTTGCGTCCAGAACAAGAAGTGCGAAGGCACACGTGGGAAAATATTCAATATTCAGGTTGTTTTACAATAAATCATATTCAGCAGGGAATTATCGAAAAATCGCATTATACCTCTGTCAAATTTGATGAAACCGTTTCTGAATTTGATGCATGTAAACTGAACGAAGAGTATATAGAAGGTTTTCCGGCTCCATTTGTAGCGGAAAGTAATATAAAGATAGGATTGAAATTCAGAGATATAATTCCCATTCCGCTAAATAATACTTCATTGGTTATTGGCGAGATTGAACATGTTATTGTTCCTGACGAAGCGGTTGCCCAAAATGGGCGTATTGATTTAAGCAAAGCCAATAGTGTGGGCATTTCTGGACTGAACAGATACTACGATCTAAAACTAATAAAAGAGTTTCCGTATGCTCGAATAAATGAATTCCCACAGTTTACCTAAATGGTAATTTATAATCTCAGAAATAGCTACTTCGAAAGGAGTGGCTTTTTTTGTGTCATGTAGTTTGGCTTTTTTGTCTTTACCCGATGATTTTTTTAAGGATTCTAATTAATAGATTGCATGAGTAATCTATTGCAGCTCGCGAATAATGGGCAAATTCAGGTAAGTTTTAAATGGAATATTAGTAGCGTGTAGAGAGCCATTCATCTGTGGATAGATGGCTTTTTTTTGTGTGATTTTTTTGTGAAATTCTACTTAAGCTTCAATCGCTATTCATACGATGATTCTAAGTTATCGTATGAATTCATCAAACAAAAAAAAAGCCGCTCCTTACGGAAACGGCCTTTTAATATATTATAAAAGAATTACTTAGCTACTTCAGCAGCAACTTCTCTCATTTGGTCAATTTCACAAGCAATTTCAATTGTTACTTCTTCACCTAGTACACCATCATATCCAGTAACACCAAACTCACTTCTGTTGATTGTGAATTCGCCATTAAGAGAACTGATGTATAAACCTTCTTTGAATGGAGATTCTTGGTTTCCTAAGTATTCAAATGGAATTACAACATCTTTAGTTACATCTTTCACAGTAAGTTGTCCGTGAGCCATGTAAAAACTTCCTTCTAATACCACTTTGTTGGAAACAAAAGTGATTGTAGGGAATTTTTCAACAGCAAAGAAATCATCTCCTTTAAGGTGATCATCTCTATCTGTATTTGATGTGTTCATTGCGTTTACATCAATACTGATATTCATTTTCGCAGTAGTGTAATCTGAACCAAAGTCAATTGAACCTGTTACAAGGTTGATGTTACCTTTTGAGGTCGCTAAAATGTGACGGATTTCAAAATCAACATATGTATGTGCAACATCAATGTTCCAAACACCCGTTAATTCAGCTAAGTCTTTTACAGCAGCAGTTTCAACAACGGCCATTACATCCGCTTCAGCGTTAATCATTGAAGCTTCAGTAGCAGTAACTCCATCACCATGCTCTGAATGACCTTCATCATTTAACATTGGCGCAATTACTAAACCAATTAAACAAGTCAATTTAATTAAGATGTTCATTGAAGGACCAGAAGTATCTTTAAATGGATCACCAACAGTATCACCAGTTACAGCAGCTTTATGCGCTTCAGAACCTTTGTATGTCATTTCACCATTAATCATTACACCTGCTTCGAAAGATTTCTTAGCATTATCCCATGCACCACCAGCGTTGTTTTGGAAGATTGCCCAAAGTACACCTGATACAGTAACACCAGCCATATAACCACCTAACATTTCAGCAACTAATGCCGTTTCCATTCCTAACATTAAAGGAACAAAAGCAATCACTAATGGGAAACCAATAGTTAAAACACCAGGTAATACCATTTCTCTCAAAGAAGCTTCGGTAGAAATAGCCACACATTTATCGTATTCTGGTTTACCAGTTCCTTCCATAATTCCAGGAATCTCTTTGAACTGACGTCTTACTTCGTAAACCATTTCCATAGCTGCTTTACCTACGGCTTTCATTGCTAATGCAGAGAAAACAACCGGTACCATACCACCTACAAATAACATTGCAAGAACTGGCGCTTTAAAGATGTTAATTCCATCAATACCAGTAAAAGTTACGTAAGCTGCAAATAATGCTAAAGAAGTCAATGCTGCAGAAGCAATTGCAAATCCTTTACCTGTTGCAGCAGTAGTGTTACCTACAGCATCTAAAATATCAGTACGTTCACGAACGATAGGATCTTGCTCACTCATTTCAGCAATACCACCTGCGTTATCCGCAATAGGTCCGAAAGCATCAATAGCTAATTGCATCGCTGTAGTTGCCATCATTGCTGAAGCAGCTAATGCTACTCCGTAAAATCCAGCTAAAGCATATGTTGACCATATTGCAGCAGCAAAAAGAAGTACAGATGGGAATGTAGAAATCATTCCAGTCGCTAAACCAGCAATAATGTTTGTTCCTGCTCCAGTACTTGATTTTTCAACAATCTCTAAAATTGGTGCTTTACCTAATCCAGTATAGTATTCTGTAATTGATGAAATAACACCACCTACAACTAATCCAATTAACGCAGCATAGAATACATTCATTGAAGAAATCTCAATTAAGCCTTCTCCAAAAAATTGCATCTTCATTGTTTCGGGTAACATCCAAGTAATTAAGAAATAACTTGTGATTGCTACTAAAACAATAGCTACCCAGTTTCCTTTGTTTAAAGCAGCCATTACTTGGCTCTCTTTAGCGTCATTATCGCTAATGCCAACTAACATAGTACCAATCAAAGAAATGATTACACCGAAACCTGCAATTGCCATTGGCAATAAGATTGGTCCAATTCCACCAAAGCCTTCACCAAGAGCAACAAGGTCACCGCCCATATCTCTAATAATATAGTTACCTAAAACCATAGCAGCTAATACCGTTGCAACATAAGAACCAAATAAATCAGCTCCCATACCTGCAACATCACCTACATTATCACCAACGTTATCTGCAATAGTTGCAGGATTACGAGGGTCATCTTCAGGAATCCCTGCTTCAACTTTACCTACTAAATCAGCACCAACATCAGCAGCTTTGGTATAGATACCACCACCAACACGTGCAAACAAAGCAATAGACTCAGCTCCTAAAGAGAAACCAGCTAATGTTTCTAATACGATAGTCATGTCTCCAACAGAAGTCCATGATCCACCCATAAATATGTTATAAAATACAATGAAGAAAGTAGTTAAACCTAAAACGGCTAAACCAGCAACACCTAATCCCATTACAGTACCACCACCAAAAGAAACTTTTAAAGCATCTGGTAAAGAAGTACGCGCGGCTTGAGTTGTTCTTACGTTAGTTTTAGTAGCGATTTTCATCCCCATGTTTCCTGCCAAGGCAGAAAAACTTGCACCAAAAATAAATGCTACTACTATTAAGATATGAGTAGTTGGTACAATAAACGATACACCCGCTAAGGCAACACTTACTACCACTACAAAAATTGCTAATAATCTATATTCAGCATTTAAGAAAGCTAAAGCACCTTCGTAGATATGGTCAGAAATTTCTTTCATTTTACCATCTCCGGCATCTTGTTTCATTACCCAAGATTTTTTAACCATCATGTAGGCTAATCCTACAAGTGCCAATACGATAGGCACATAAATCATCATTGATTCCATTCTGTTGTTTTTGTTTTTTTATAAATAAAACGCCCCCAAAAAGGGGGCGCAAATATATTATTTAAACTTTACAAATAATAGGTTTTTTTTAACACTATTAAGTGATTGGTTTTAAAGCTTGTACATCGATGCTTTAACCGCTTTCATTACATCTTCTACACCGGGTAAAGCCTCTGCAATAAGTGTTTTAGCAAATGCAAATGAAGTATCTGATTGTGTTAGTCTTCTAACAGGCGCATCTAAATGGTCAAACGCTTTACTTTGAATTTGATAAGTAATCTCTGAAGAGATAGACGCAAATGGCCATGATTCTTCGAGTACAACTACACGATTTGTTTTCTTTACTGATTCAATAATAGTATCGATATCTAAAGGACGAATGGTTCTTAAATCGATAATCTCTACATTGATTCCTTCTTTGGCTAATTCATCTGCAGCAGCGTAAGCTGTTTTAATGATTTTACCGAAAGAAACGATGGTACAATCTGATCCTACTCTTTTAACCGCTGCTTTTCCGATTGGAAGAACGTATTCTCCTTCTGGTACTTCGCCTTTATCACCGTACATCGATTCACTTTCCATGAAAACAACTGGATTGTCATCACGAATTGCCGCTTTTAAAAGTCCTTTAGCATCATATGGATTAGAAGGGGTAATTACTTTTAATCCTGGTACCATAGCGTACATTGCCTCAAAACTTTGAGAGTGCGTAGCACCTAATTGACCTGCAGTTCCGTTTGGTCCACGAAATACGATTGGGTTACCAAATTGACCGCCCGACATTTGTAGCATCTTAGCGGCACTATTAATGATTTGATCCGCTGCTAAAATGGCAAAATTCCAAGTCATAAATTCGACAATAGGTCTTAACCCATTCATAGCTGCACCTACCGCAATACCTGAAAATCCGAGTTCTGCAATAGGAGTATCAATAACTCTTCTTGCGCCAAACTCATCTAGCATTCCTTTACTTGCTTTGTAAGCACCATTATATTCCGCAACCTCTTCACCTAAGAGAAGAACGTTTTCGTCTCTTCTCATTTCTTCGGTCATAGCCTCTTGAATGGCCTCTCTAAATTGTATTACTCGCATGATTTGGTTCTATTTGAAGAACGCAAAAATACAAAGTTTGAGATGTTTGGATAAATTAAGAGGTATAAGATTTCAATTTCTTTATTACTTTAATTTATGGTTAGCATTAAAATTTTGGGCATTTAAAGTCTATTCTTCACTTTTTAAAGGGTATATGTGATTTTCACATCCAGATTATTTCAACTTTAGCGCAAAAAAAGCTAAACATTATGGCGTAAAAATGAGTGTTTAAAATGAATGTTTATTACTCTGCTACTGGATAGTACCTGTTCAAATCAAAGAGACCAGCGTTTAATTTATCGCTTTTATAATAGCTATTTTGAAACCAGTCATAAATACTCCAAAACTGAGGGTCTGATCTGTTTATACTAAATTTTTTTATTTCCTTAAAATACTTCTCTTTTTCTTTACTGTGATTTGAGAGCATTTCAAAGAATTCTGGAATCTCATCTTGTTTGATATCTAAATAAATATTGGGGTATGAACCCACGAATCCTTCAACGAAATTTAATCTGTCTTTTTCTACATTTAATCTCTTGTCTTCACCAAATATGAAAGAAACATTATCATGCCATCTGTTAACCACCATAGAGTACATTAAATCTTCCTTATTATTCATCCTGATTCTAATATGGGCTAAGTTTATATACTTTAGGTCAAAGGCTATAATGTAGCTTGGGATTATACTTTGAGATAAGTAGCTAAATGCTTGTTCTATCTCTTCTTTGGTATCTATTTCATGTAATACTTCACTACTAAGACTGACTTCTTTGGAATAATTAATTTTATCTTTTTTGATGCCAAATTTATTCATGGCCATTAGGGTAAATTCTTCTTTATAGTTTTTCGTTTCGAATTGAATACCGGTTTCTAAGGTTGTGGTATGGTAGGTAGTTGCAAGCTTTGACCTTGTTCCTAAATACCAACTATCAAAGGTTTCTTTTCTCGCCTTAGCGGGTAAAAATTCTAAAAAATTGCTTTCCCCTTCAATGCGCAATCGATTCATGTATTCGCGTATCAGTATTTTTTGTGTAGAACCGCTAAACACATCAAAACCTGCGACTAAAGAATAATAAATCCGTTCTAATAATGGGTAATCAACCACCCATAAGGTGCGTGGTAAATCTCCTAATGCTCCTTTATGAACTGACCCACTATCATAGTGTCTGTAAACGGTTAGAAGAGAACTGTTATTTTTCTTATCATGCCAAAGAAAGTCTAAATTTATTCCATCTTTATAGGCTTTATTATATTCGTCTCCTCTTGATTCGTAGTATTTAATTGCGCCTTTAGAGTAATTTTCACCAAACATTCCTTCGGCAATTTTTGCTTCACTTCCGACTTGATTTGGTAGGGTTAGATTTTTAAAGGAGCTTATCAAAAAGTCATTATCTCTTAGACTTAAATCATATTTTGGGTCTAAAAACATAATCCATGCTTGATCATGAATAACGTCTAATGCAGTTTGTCCATTACAAACAGGGCCTTTTATAAAAGTAGACATCATGAAATAAACGTTGTCCAATAAAAATTCATATCTTGATATTGCAGGGATTTGATTAAATGCCACAAACGGATTTGCGCTAACTTTTATATCATAACTTGGTAAATAGGGTTGTTCGGTCCAAGTAGGTGCTATAAATAAAGATTTATACCTCTCCATTTTTGAATCGCTAAATTCATAAATCATGTGTGTTTTGTCTACTATGGTGGAAGTTACTTCTCTTAATCGATAATACACGTTCTCGCATTCAGGTGAATCAAAGGGGTATCTGGTAGCGATTATGTCAATTGGCTCGTTTGGTGGCGTTTTAGAACGAATTAATTCGTAGAATCGATTGCTGTCATTAGGAAAATAGATATGGGCAATGAATAAGTGTTCGTATATGTACCTAGATGTGACCTGGTTTTTTACTGTCTTTTCATTAAGAAAAGCTTCCCATTTTTCAATGTTCGGATCTATTGAACGTGTTTTTGTTTCATTTTTGGCTCCTTGTTTTAACCAAGTCATTAATAAGGAATATTCTTTATCCTCTAATTCCGGAAACCCGAAAGGCATTCCTTTATGCGGGTTTTCTTTAAAGAATTTAATTAATTCGTCTTTAGTTTTTGCGCAGGTTAGGTCCTTTTCTGAAATATAAAACCCTTCACTTTCTGGATGGAGTTTTTTTTGATTCATCATTAACATAGCTATAGAACCATCGGCAGTTGCACTTGTATCTGTTACGGAGTAAAACTCTTTCTTTCGCCATTCTTTGGTGGTATTAGCATCAATAAACAAGCGGGTAGGGTCGGCTGCTGTTATTCTAGTTTCGTACACTTTTTTTTTAGTTGCCCCTCTATCAAGTCCAGCGTAAGAACTCAATTTTAACTGACAAGGGGAATTATAGCAAGAGTGGCAAACCACGCATCTTTGATCTAAAATGGGTTTTATATCAGTTAAGTAATCAATGTTTTTATTTTCACTTTCGACATAAACAACCGTATCTAAATCTTGACTGGGTTTATGCAGTAAATTACAACCTGCAAATAGTGTTAGAATAATAATAAAACTAAATAACTGCTTCATAACCCAGATGATTTTTTGATAGATACCCACAAATATAATTTCCTAGGCCCAAAATAAAAAGCCTAATTTGAACTTGTTAGAATAATGAAAACGTATATGTTCTATTTGGTTAATTATAATTTCTTACTATTTCAACAACCTATTAAATGGGTGTTTGGATAGGCGATTTGTATAGTATGGCTGGTTTATTGGCCTTTTAGGTGGTCTACCTCCTTCATGTCATGAATGGATCACAATGGATTGTTTTATAGTTTTAAGAAAGGCAGTCTATCGTAAATAAAGGTATGTAAGATGTTGAAATTATTACAATACTCATATTCTAAATACACCTTATAGTGTTATTTTCGCGCGCCTACGATTTGAAGAACTTAAAATTAGTATGCAAGCATAACTTTTCAGCAATTTATTGGTTATGTTTGTTGACCAAGTTTAAAATAAATAAAAATACACATGAAGATATTAGTTGCAATAAGCAAAGCGCCTGATACAACTTCTAAAATCAGTTTTACTGATGGCGATACGAAGTTTAATGAAGCAGGTGTTCAATTCATAATTAACCCGTACGATGAATGGTACGCGTTAGTAAGAGGATTAGAATTAAAAGAAGCAAATGGCGGAAGCGTAACCACTATCACTGTAGGTGGTGCAGATGCTGACCCTATTATTAGAAAAGCCTTAGCTATTGGTGCAGATGATGCGGTTCGTATTGATGCAGCTCCAACGGATGCGTTTTTTGTGGCAACTCAGATTTCTGAATATGCAAAAGATAAAGGGTACGATTTAATCATGACAGGTAAAGAAACGGTTGATTATAATGGCTCTCAAGTAGGTGGTTTAATTGCTGGCTTAATGGATTTACCTTATTTACCAAGTACATCTAAATTAGACGTTTCGGGTACTACTGCAATAGCTGAAAGAGATGTTCAAGGTGGTGAAGAAGTGCTAGAAGCGCAAATGCCGTTGGTACTTAGTGCATCTAAAGGTATGTCTGAACAACGTATTCCGAATATGAGAGGAATTATGGCAGCTCGGGCTAAAAAGTTAGCAGTTGTTCCTGCATTTGCGGGTGATGCTTTAACAGAGATTTTAGATTACACGTTACCAGCAGGAAAATCAGCGGTTAAATTAATTGACCCTGAAAATGCCGGAGAATTAATTGAATTGTTACACACAGAAGCTAAAGTTATATAATTATGTCAATATTAGTTTTTGCCGAAAGTTCAGAAAACAAAATTGTTAAAGCTTCTTTTGAAGCAGTGTCATATGGCGCTAAACTGGCATCAGATGCTGGGACTGAACTAAACGTTATTTCTTATGGAGATGCTTCTGATGAAGAATTTGCTAAACTAGGGAATTACGGAGCTGGAAAAATTATGGTAGAGCGTTCTATCAAAAATGTTCAACCATTTCAATTAGCAACTATCGTTTCTGAAGCTGCTACTAGAGTAGGAGCAGATACTATCATATTTTCGTATGATGTTACTGGAAAAGCAGTTGCTCCAATTGTATCTGCTAAAATGAAAGCAGGTTTAGTTGCTGGTGTACTGGACTATCCAGAATTAACAGATGGATTTGTAGTAAAAAGAGCCGTATTCTCAGGAAAAGCTTTTGCTAGAGTTAAAATTAACAGTGCGATTAAAATTATTGGTTTAACACCTAATTCAGTTGGTGCTAAAGAAATGGCAGGAAGTCCTGTTGTGGAAGATTTTAACGGAAACACTGGTGATGCCCGTATCACATTAAAAGAAACTAAAAAAGAAGATTTAGGCGGACAAGTTCCTTTACCTGAAGCAGAATTAGTGGTTTCAGCAGGTCGTGGATTGAAAGCGCCAGAAAACTGGGGGATGATCGAAGAGTTAGCATCTATTTTAGGCGCAACTACGGCATGTTCTCGTCCGGTATCGGATTTAGATTGGCGCCCTCACCATGAGCACGTTGGTCAAACAGGTTTAGCTATTCGTCCTAATTTATATATTGCAGTCGGAATTTCTGGTGCAATTCAGCATTTAGCTGGTGTAAATGGTAGTAAAGTGATTGTGGTAATTAACACCGATCCTGAGGCACCATTTTTCAAAGCGGCTGATTACGGAATTATTGGAGATGCGTTTGACGTAGTTCCAAAGCTTATTGAAGCTGCGAAAGCTTTCAAAGCAAATAACTAAATTGAAATCTAAGTTGTGGCTATAAAAATTGAGCTTATTCTTCAAGGTCTGGAGTACGGAAAGACTTCAGCTGGTGCTTATCTTCTTCTTTTAAAGGAGAAAGAGGGTAGACGTAGAATGCCAATCGTAATTGGAGGTCCTGAAGCGCAAGCAATTGCAGTGGTTTTGGAAAACATGAAACCGCAGAGACCTTTTACACACGATACTTTTAAATCGGTACTGGATAGTTTCCATTTGCGATTAAAAGAAGTATTAGTATACAACTTAGTAGATGGTATTTTTTATGCCAAATTAATTGTCACCGATGGTATTACAGAGCACGAGATAGATTCTCGTAGCTCTGATGCTATCGCGATGGCGGTTCGATATGAAGCCCCTATTTTTGTCTATAATTTTATTTTAGACAAAGCAAGCATGCCCATAGAACCAATAGATGATGAAATATTAGAAGAGGAAGTCGAAGAGATTTCTAACGATAACGATTTGTCAAAACTTTCGATAGTTGACCTGACCGAAAAACTAAATAATGCCCTAGAAACTGAAGATTACGAATCTGCCTCTAAGTTTAGAGATGAGATTAATAATAGAGGGTAATAGCCAATAATTTTTTTTAAATATTCCACGTACGCTAATAAATAGAGGTGCATTGTACTTTGGTCTGGTTTGAAAAAAAACATCAAAATAGTAAGTGCGGTTATCTTTTGATTTACTTTGGCTACCTAATTAGAATATATGAAATCAACTTACACTTTGTTGTTCCTTTTTGCATTATCAATTACTGCGTTTTCGCAAGCTATTACTAGCTCAGATAGTCTTCCGGTAAAAGAACAATTAACCGATAAAGAAGTCTTTAAGAAGATTTTTAATACCGAAATGGCATCGGGTAAATGTTATGGAGTTTTAGAGAAATTGTGCGCTAATATGCCTGCTCGATTAAGTGGTTCTGAAAATGCAGCTAAGGCAGTTGTTTACATGAAAAGTGTAATGGAATCGTATAAATTTGATACCGTGTATTTGCAACCTGTGATGGTTCCGCATTGGGTGAGAGGAGAGGCTGAAACAGCCTATTTTACAAGCGGAACAGACGAAATACCAGTTAATATTTGTGCGTTAGGTGGTTCAGTTGCAACGAAAGAAAAAGGATTAACGGCTCAGGTAATTGAAGTTAAATCGGTAGAGGAATTGAAAGCCTTAAGCGACTCTGAGGTTAGAGGTAAAATTGTATTTTTAAATGGTGCAATGAACCCCAGGCACATTCGTACATTTCAAGCGTATAGTGAAACTGGAGCCCAACGTTGGACCGGTCCATGGGTAGCACAAGAAAAAGGTGCTGTGGGTGTAATTGTTCGTTCGTTAACTACTATTATTGACAAACATCCTCATACTGGAAGTAAAGGTATGCGTGAAGGAAATGAGGGATTACCGTCAGCTGCAATAAGTACGTATCATGCCAATCAATTATCAAAAACATTATCGGTAAATCCTAAAGCGGAGTTTACGATGAAAATGAATTGTCAAACTTTGGCAGATACTCTTTCTTATAATGTGATAGGTGAAATTTGGGGTTCTGAAAAACCAGAAGAAATTATTGTAGTCGGAGGTCATTTAGATGCGTGGGACAATGGTGAAGGTGCACATGACGATGGTGCAGGTTGCGTGCAGTCTGTGGAGGTTTTACGCTTATTTAAAAAACTAGATTTAAAACCAAAAAGAACGGTAAGAGTGGTGTTGTTTATGAACGAGGAGAACGGACTGAAAGGTGGTAAAGCATTTGCTGATTCGGTAAAGTCTCAAAACCAAAACATCATTGCAGCTATTGAAAGCGATGCAGGCGGATTTACGCCAAGATATTTTGTGTGTCAAACACATGATGAAAGATTAGCTAAGGTGGCGTCATGGGTTCAGTTATTTAAACCGTACAGTATTTACGCGGTAGAGTACGGTCATGGAGGAGCAGATATTAGTCCGCTGGATCCAGAAAAGACTTTACTAATTGGGTATAGACCAGATTCACAACGATATTTCGATTTTCACCACGCAGCTACCGATAAGTTTGAAGCCGTAAACCAACGAGAACTGGAATTAGGCGCAGCTAATATGGCGGCTTTAGTTTGGTTGTTGAGTGAGTATGGGATTTAATTCAAAGTTTTTAGTGGAAACGGTAAAGGTTTAAGAGTTTCTGCTTTAGGAGTGGAGAGTGTAAAGCCTGTTTAAACTCCCTAATGATGATTAGCAGAAAACCCAAGTCTAACTTGCTGAAAAAGAATACACCTAACTTTATAAGTTAACCTTAGACACCTATTGGTTTTAAATAAAAAATGATTACTTTTGCCGACCCCAATTTTGGGGTTTAATAACATAAACAATTGACAATGCAAACAAGGTATGAAACTGTTTTCATTTTGACTCCCGTTTTATCTGAAGACCAGGTAAAGGAAGCAGTAAGCAAGTTTGAGGGTTTCTTGAAAACAAATGGTGCTACTATGGTACACCAAGAGAATTGGGGTTTACGTAAATTAGCGTATCCTATTCAAAAGAAATCTACGGGTTTTTATCACCTATTTGAGTTTGAAGCTCCAGGTGACATTATTAACAAGTATGAGGTAGAATTCAAACGTGATGAACGTGTTTTGAGATTTTTGACTGTAAAAATGGAGAAACATCATATTGCATTCGCTGAAAGCCGTAGAAATCTAAAGAAAGAAGCGAAAGCTTAATTCGATAACTTTTAAAGAAACTAAAAATGGCATCAAATTCGTCAGAAATTAGATATTTATCTCCAATAGCTATTGAAGTTAAGAAAGATAAATACTGTAGATTCAAGAAATCAGGTATTAAATACATTGATTATAAAGATCCAAAATTCCTTTTAAAATTCGTGAATGAGCAAGGTAAATTGCTTCCAAGAAGAATTACAGGAACATCTGTTAAATATCAACGTAAGGTTGCGACTGCTGTGAAAAGAGCACGTCACTTGGCATTAATGCCATATGTAGCTGATATGTTAAAATAATAAGTAGACAGAAATGGATATCATATTAAAAGAAAACGTTCAAGGTTTAGGGTACGCTAGTGATCTAGTGTCTGTGAAAGCAGGTTTCGGAAGAAACTTCTTAATTCCTACTGGAAAAGCAATCTTAGCTACCGATTCTGCTAAGAAAGTAAGAGAAGAAAATTTACGTCAAAGAGCTCATAAAGAAGCTAAATTGGTAGAAGCTGCGCAAGCATTCGCTACTAAATTAGAGTCTATGGCTATTAAAATTGGCGCTAAAGTTGGCGAAAGTGGAAAGATTTTTGGATCAGTTAACACGATTCAATTGGCTGAAGCTATCAACGCATTAGGTGTTGCAGTTGACAGAAAAAATATCTCTATTGTTAACGAACCAATTAAAAACATTGGTGAGTACGAAGCTAAAATCAAATTTCATAAAGATGTTGAGCAAACAATTTCTTTTGAAGTTGTTGGCGAGTAAGACAACAGAAAACAATATTAGAAAGCCGTTAATCATTTTGATTAGCGGCTTTTTTTTGTTCTGACTTTTGGTGTCAGAGCTTTTTATGGTTGAGTCTTTCGGGTTTGAACCATTAAGCCTTAATGAATCTTAATGCCTTAATGTTGAAAAGGTAGAGGAATGGTTTTTAAATAGAATTTTTTTGAATTGAACCATTAAGAAGTTAAGTAAAATTAAGCCTTAATGAATCTTCATGCCTTAATGTTAAAAAAGTAGAGGAATGGTTTTGAAATAGTAGTTTTTTGGATTGAACCATTAAGAAGTTAAGTAAAATTAAGCCTTAATGAATCATCATACCTTAATGTTAAAAGGTAGAGGAATGGTTTTTAATTAGAATTTTTTTGGATTTGAACCATTAAGAAGTTACGGAAAGTGCCGTTTACTTACCTATTGGGTGAATTCATAATGAACTTACTTTTGCCAAAGTATTAAATCTTCAAGTCCTTTACTCGTACCTCAAACTTTCAATGGGGTCCATTTTAGATGCTTTACTCGCAGGATAATAGCCTGCCAAAACTCCCGTAATAAAAGTCAATACCACCGCAGTACCGATCCATAACCAAGGAATAATAAAACTCACATCAATAGCCATTGCTACTACGTTTCCAATGATGATACCTAAAACAATACCTAGTAACCCACCTAGTTGACAAACCATTACGGCTTCGGTTAAGAACTGTTTTCTAATGGTGTTTTGTGTTGCTCCAAGAGCCATTCTTACTCCAATCTCTTTGGTTCTTTCGGTAACCGAAACCAACATAATATTCATTAAACCAATAGCGGCACCTAATAAGGTGATGAACGCAATAATGGTCGCTATTCCAGAAACCATTCCGAGGTTCTCAATTAAGTTTTCCGATAAGCTGTCACTTCTGGAAATGGTGAAGGAGCTTTCTTTTCCTAATGGGTCTTTTCTAATAATTCTAAAAGTTCCTGTAGCTTCATTTATGGCTAAATCTAATTTATCAGGACTTGAGGCCATTACCGCAATAGTGAAACCCATGTTCTGATAACCAAAAAATTGTCTAGCCGTAGGAACCGGAATTAAAACGTTTCGATCTCCTCCAAAACCCATTGAACTTCCCTTTTTTTCAAGGACGCCAATAACTTTGAACTTAATATTACCAATCAGCATTATTTTATCAATGGGATCGGTGTTTTGAAAAATTTCTGAAGCAATTTCACTTCCAATTATTACAATATGACCACCAGAATTAAACTCAGCCTTACTAAAGTTCCGACCTTTATTTAATGCGAACCCATTGGCGAGTAAATAGTTTTCGTCAATACCAAAAATGGGTATGTTAGGTTTAGATTCTTTTTTCTTGTACTTAACTACCGCGGCTCCTCTAGGTCTGCAAGAAATAGATACGGAACCAGGAAAGTCAAACTTATTTTTGAATTCAACAGCTTGTTGATAGTCAATATTTGCCGTGGCAGCTGTTTTTTTACCTTTATGACGTTTGTTACTTTCTCTTTTCTGACTAATAGAAAAACTATTAGCTCCCATGGTAGAAAACTGATTATTAATAGATGATTTTAATGCATCAATAGCGGTTAATATCCCAACTAAAGCGGTAATTCCAATAGCAATTATCATTGCCGTCAGAATACTCCGCAGTACGTGGCTCTTAATCGATATATAAGCGATACGTAGATTTTCTATATTTGCTCTATTCATAGTGAGTTTTCACTTTCAAACGATGGTAAAATTATACATTTGCAGCCCTGTTTTTGGTATAATGGTACGGGAGGTTTAAAGATTGGATAAATGGAAATCAAAACGATAAAACACGAGATAGATCCGCAAGACGCGATTCTTGCAGAGAAAATCACGAAGCTTAAAAAAGAAAAGAATGCGGTTATTTTAGCCCATTACTATCAAGTAGGTCCTATTCAAGATGTGGCCGATTTTGTGGGTGATAGTCTCGCTTTATCTCGTAAAGCAGAAGAAACGGATGCCGATATTATTGTTTTTGCTGGAGTTCATTTTATGGGCGAAACGGCAAAAATTTTAAATCCTACCAAAAAGGTAGTCATACCTGATATGGCAGCAGGCTGCTCGTTAGCAGACTCGTGTCCCGCTGATGATTTTGGGAAGTTCAAAGAAGCACATCCTGATCACATGGTTATTTCGTATATCAACTGTACAGCTGATATAAAAGCAATGACAGACATTATTTGTACATCAAGTAATGCGAAGAAAATTGTGGAGTCGTTACCGAAAGACCAGAAAATAATTTTTGCACCAGACAAAAATTTAGGTCAATACCTAATTAAGGAATTAGACCGTGAAATGGTGCTTTGGGATGGTGTTTGCATTGTTCATGAATCATTTGATCTAGAGAAGTTATTAAAGCTGGTGGAAGAAAATCCGGAAGCACATATTATAGCTCATCCAGAATCTGCGCCACATATTTTAGATGCCGCTGAGTTTGTAGGCTCTACTACTGGATTACTTAACTATGTAAAGGCTTCTAATCATACGCAATTTATTGTAGCTACAGAACCCGGTATTTTACATGAAATGCAACGTGAAAATCCAGATAAAGAATTAATCACTGCACCTGTTGGTGATGACGAATCATGTAATTGTGCCGAGTGCCCGTATATGAAAATGAACACCATGCAGAAACTGTATGATTGTTTGAAAAATGAGTCACCAGAAATTTTGATGGATGAGGATTTGCGTGTAAAGGCGTTGAAGCCGATTAAACGGATGTTGGAGTTGTCTTAATAAATTACTTTTTTGAAAATTAAAGGGAGGTTTGGTTTTACAATCGTAAATTTACACGCTAAAACGTACTAAATGCGCCATTCTGATTATTTAATCATTGGTTCTGGAATTGCCGGTTTAAGCTTGTCGATTAAGTTAGCCGAAAAATATCCAGAAAAGAAAATCACGGTGGTTACTAAAGCTATCGAAGAGGAATCCAATACCCGTTATGCCCAAGGTGGTATAGCCGTAGTACTGGATATGGTTATCGATTCTTTCGATAAACATATAGAAGATACTCTTAGAGCTGGTGCTGGATTAAGTGATCCAGCAGTAGTAGAAATGGTGGTTAAAGAAGCGCCCGAAAGGTTGAAAGAAATGATTTCATGGGGAGCCGCTTTTGATAAGAATAAAAGAGGTAATCTAGATTTAGGTAGAGAGGGTGGCCATAGCGAAAAGAGAATTGTTCATCATAAAGACATTACGGGTTATGAAATGGCGCAAGCCTTAATCCGTAAAAACGATGAGCTTTCCAATGTTACCGTATACCAACACTTTTTTGCGGTAGATTTAATCACCGAACATCACTTACCTAATAAAGAATACAACAAGAAAGATATTAGTTGCTACGGGGTTTATGTGTTGAATGAGAAAACCAACGAAACAGAAATATTTGAAGCAGATTATACCATTCTAGCTACTGGCGGTATAGGTCAGGTGTATCAATACACAACCAATCCAAAAGTGGCAACTGGTGACGGAATTGCGATGGCGTATAGAGCTAAAGCAAAAATTGAAGACCTTCAGTTCATTCAATTTCATCCAACAGCTTTATACGAGCCACGTAAAAGCCCCGCTTTTTTAATTTCGGAAGCAGTAAGAGGGTTTGGTGCTCATTTAGTGCATTCGGATGGGGAACGATTTGTATTTGATTACGATGAACGTGGGGAATTAGCTTCACGTGATATTGTGGCTCGTGCAATTGATTCTGAAATGAAACGAAAAGGAGTGGAGCATGTCTTTTTAGATTGCACGCACCTAGAAAAGGAGGATTTCTTAGACCATTTTCCTAATATTTATGAGAAATGCCTAGATATGGGTATCGACCTTTTTAAAGATTATATTCCAGTAGTTCCGGCAGCGCATTATGTAGCTGGGGGTATAAAAGTGAATAAACAAGGGCGTACAACTATTGGTAGACTCTATGCCAGTGGCGAGGTTTCTAGAACAGGTTTGCATGGTGCAAACAGATTAGCATCTAACTCTTTGTTAGAAGCATTGGTGTATTCGCATAATATCTTTACCGATATCGTTCGCAGAGAAAACGAAGTTGTAAAATGTCAAATTCCAGAGTGGAATGATGATGGAATGGAATATCCAAATGAGTTAGCTTTGATTAATCATACGCGTCATGAATTACGTCAATTAATGAGCAATTACGTGGCTATAGTTCGTTCGGATTTACGCTTGGAAAGAGCTCTTAAGCGATTAGAGTTAATTTGGATAGAAACCGAAGAGCTATATGAAAAATCTAAGCTTTCCTTACCGTTATGTGAGTTACGTAATTTGGTAGGTGTATCTTATTTAATAATCAAACAATCGCAAAGTCAGAAGCAAAATGCTGGGGGCTTTTTTAACCTAGATTTAGAAAAATTATTAGATGAATAAATTACTATTATTAGCACTTTTTACTGGCTTTTCAATTATTGGGATAGCCCAAGGCGATTCGGTAAAAGTCAAAGAAAGAAAGAATATTATTCGCTGGAATATTACTCCAATGGCGGTCGTTGGTCCTAAAAGTATCGTGTTCGGATATGAACGTGTTTTAAAAAATAACCAATCAATTTCGATTAATATTGGGTATTTGGAGTTAGCTCCTAGAACCAATAAAGAAGGGGAAATAGTTCAACTTTTTGGTGATGTAAAACGAGGTGGTTTCGATGTGTCTCTAGATTACCGTTTTTATTTTAAAAATAGAAATAAATACCCAGCACCTGATGGACTGTATTGGGGGCCTTTTGCATCTGTGTATAACTTGAATTTCGAGGGTAAGTCTGCCGTTTTTGACAATGGCATTCAGGTTAATACGGTAGGTATTGATGCTGGAATGACGATGTTTAATTTTGGAGCTCAACTAGGTTACCAGTTTATTATAAAGGATCGCTTTTCGATTGACTTAATGTTGATGGGACCTTCGTTTACCAGATACAAATTTGACTTGGCTTTTAATTCAGAAATAGCGTTAGATCCGGACGACCCATTTTATTTGGGATTTGAAAAATTATTAGCAACTCTTATTCCAGGATCAGAAATCATTTTGGATGGTGCTGATTTTAGTGTGAAAGGGAATACGAAGTTTAATTATATTGGTTTCCGTTACGGGGTGCAAATCGGGTACGTTTTTTAATTAGTAGTGTGTATTTATTTAAATCCATAAGATTAGGATTCAGAACTTGGAATGAATCGGATTTAGATTCTCTGATGCTGTTAAATCAGGATCCGGAGGTGATGAAGTATTTTCCTTCCGTTCATACTACTCCTCAATGTCTTGAATTTATTAAGAGAATGCAAAAGCAAATGGCTGAAAACGGGCATTGTTATTTTGTAGTGGAAGAATTGGAATCGGGTAAATTTATTGGCTTTATTGGATTACTTAAGCAAACTTTCGAATCTGATTTTACTCCAGCGGTAGATATTGGCTGGAGGTTAAGTCCCGAGTTTTGGGGTAAAGGTTTTGCTAGCGAAGGTGCGGCTGCGTGCATAGAGTTTGGTTGGAACAATTTAGAATTAATGAAAATCATATCCGTAGCACCTCAAATAAATGAGCCTTCTTTAAAAGTAATGAAGAAAATTGGAATGGAAAAAGTAAAGACTTTTAATCATCCGTTACTTAAGGACTTTCCAAAATTACAGTCTTGTGAGCTTTACCAAATGGTGAAATAATACATTTTTGATGTAATTCAGCTTATTTGATTCAACTTACGGCTCTTTTCATTCAATTTTGAAGCGTTTTGTCCTTGAAAAAGCACCTTAAAATTCTTATTTTCGCAACTCTTGAAATTTTGAAATAAAGAACAAGAAAATGTGCGCTATTTGTGGTGTTATTCTTTTCAACCTTAGGAAATAGGTGTAATCTTAATCTATGTTTCTATTCGTGAAATTGAATTTTGCTTTCATCAGAATAAATTTCACTATCCTAAAATAGGATAGGAAGATTTAGAGAGGTAATTAAATGTGCATGTAATAAAAAAGCTTTTAACATTGAAACGAATTCTATTATGAGTATTTATAAAGATTACATTAAAGAAATTGAAGATCGAAAAGTTTTGGGGCTCCACCCTAAGCCAATTGATGGTGCAGAATTATTAAGCGCGATCATTGAACAAATTAAGGATTCAGGTAATGCGTATAGAGAAGATTCTGTTAACTTTTTTATCTATAATGTTTTACCTGGGACTACAAGTGCTGCAGGAGTAAAAGCTAAGTTTTTAAAAGAAATTATTCTTGGAGAATCTGTTTTAGAAGAAATTTCAGCCGCTTTTGCCTTTGAGCAATTGTCGCATATGAAAGGTGGGCCTTCGGTTAAGGTATTGTTGGATTTAGCTTTGGGAAATGATGCTAGCATAGCGGAAGAAGCTAAAAATGTTTTGAAAACACAAGTATTCCTTTATGAGGCTGATACCGCATGTTTAGAGAAAGCGTATAATGAAGGTAGTGCAATAGCTAAAGAAATTATTGAAAGTTATGCTCAGGCTGAATTCTTTACGAAACTACCGGAGATTGATGAAGAAATAGAAGTAGTAACATTCATAGCTGGTGTAGGTGATATCTCTACAGATTTACTTTCGCCAGGAGGTGATGCGCACTCTAGATCAGATCGTGAGTTACATGGTCAGTGTTTGTTTGAACACAACAAAGACATGCAAAATGAGCTTTTAGCTTTGCAAAAAGAACATCCAAATAAACGGGTAATGTTAATTGCAGATAAAGGAACAATGGGAGTTGGCTCTTCTAGAATGTCCGGGGTAAACAACGTTGCTTTATGGACAGGTGTAAAATCTAGTCCATACGTTCCATTTATCAATATCGCTCCAGTAATAGCTGGTACAAACGGAATTTCACCAATTTTCTTAACTACTGTTAGTGTAACAGGAGGGATAGGAATTGACCTTAAAAACTGGGTAAAGCAAAAAGATGCGGATGGTAATACAGTTGTTGATAAGGAAGGAGATGCCATTTTAAAAGAAGAATACTCTGTTAAAACTGGAACAGTACTTACCATAAACACGAAGACTAAAAAGCTTTATAATGGGGACAAGGAATTGAAAGATATTTCTACTGCATTAACACCTCAAAAAAAGGAATTTATTAAAGCGAGTGGATCATATGCCGTTGTTTTCGGTAAAAAACTACAAACATTTGCAGCAAAGGTTTTAGGGATTGATGTTCCTCAAGTATATGCCACTTCAAAAGAAATCTCTGTTGAAGGACAAGGATTAACTGCGGTTGAAAAAATATTCAATAAAAATGCCGTAGGGAATACGCCCGGTAAAACGTTGCATGCTGGTTCTGATGTTCGTGTAGAGGTAAACATTGTAGGTTCTCAGGATACTACTGGTTTAATGACTTCTCAAGAATTAGAGATGATGGCGGCTACCGTTATTTCTCCAATTGTAGATGGTGCGTATCAATCAGGATGTCATACTGCTTCGGTTTGGGATGATAAGTCCAAAGCTAATATTCCAAGATTAATGAACTTCATGAATGATTTCGGGTTAATTACAGCGCGTGATCCTGGAGGGAATTATTTTGCGATGACGGATGTAATCCATAAAGTGCTTAACGATTTAGTGGTGGATGATTGGGCAATCACGATTGGTGGTGATTCGCATACAAGAATGTCGAAAGGAGTAGCTTTTGGAGCAGATTCTGGAACCGTTGCTTTAGCTTTAGCTACAGGAGAAGCAAGTATGCCTATTCCTGAATCTGTGAAAGTGACTTTTAAAGGTGAAATGAGAAGTTATATGGATTTCCGTGATGTTGTTCATGCAACTCAACAACAAATGTTAAAGCAATTTAGCGGAGAAAATGTATTTCAAGGAAAAATTATTGAGGTTCACATTGGTACATTAACATCGGATCAGTCTTTTACATTTACAGATTGGACGGGTGAAATGAAAGCGAAAGCTTCTATCTGTATTTCTGAAGATGAAACTTTAATTGAATCATTAGAAATTGCTAAAGGTCGTATCCAAATCATGATCGATAAAGGGATGGATAATGCCAAGCAAGTTCTTCAAGGTTTATTGGATATAGCAAATGCTAGAATTCAAGAGATTAAATCTGGAGAGAAACCAGCTTTAAGACCGGATGCTAATGCGAATTATTACGCGGAGGTTGTGATTGATTTAGATGAGATTGCTGAACCTATGATTGCGGATCCAGATGTGAATAATGAGGATGTTTCCAAAAGGTATACACACGATAATATTAGACCATTATCTTATTATGGAGGGGTTAAAAAAGTAGATTTAGGTTTTGTAGGGTCTTGTATGGTTCACAAAGGAGACATGCAAATCTTAGCTCAAATGCTTAAAAATATTGAAAAACAATTCGGTAAGGTTGAATTTAAAGCACCGTTAGTGGTAGCGCCTCCAACCTATAATATTGTTGATGAGTTAAAAGCAGAAGGTGATTGGGAAGTTTTAGAGAAATACTCTGGTTTTGTATTTGACGATAATGACCCCAAAGGATCTGCACGTACTAAATATGAAAATATACTTTACCTAGAACGTCCTGGCTGTAATTTATGTATGGGAAACCAAGAAAAAGCTGCTCCAGGAGACACCGTAATGGCAACTTCAACGCGTTTATTTCAAGGAAGAGTTGTAAAAGATTCTGGGGAGAAAAAAGGGGAGTCCTTATTATCATCTACTCCTGTTGTAGTGTTGTCTTCTGTATTGGGTAGAACACCTACTATGGCTGAATATGAATCTGCTGTAGATGGTATTGTTTTAACCAAGTTTAAACCATCAACTAAGCAATTAGTTAGATAAGTTTCTGAGTACTATTTTAGTGAAGGCCTAAGTCATAGACTTAGGCCTTTTTATTTGTCTCAACTCTACTTCTTTTGTAACCTTGTAGAGTGAATCAATTCAAGGAAGAGATAATTCAATTAGAGCCAGATTCAAAGGGGGCTAATATTGCTGTTTTGATTAAGTTCAAAGCCAATAAACCAACCACCAAGGCGGTAATGTATATCCATGGGTATACCGATTATTTTTTTCAAGAACATTTAGCCAAATGGTATGCAGATAATGGATTTGATTTTTATGCCATTGAGCTGCGTAAATACGGCAGGTCTATTTTACCACACCAAAGACCCAATCATATTCGGAAGGTAAATGAGTACTATGAAGAAATTGGGAAAGCCATTGAAATCATAAAACAAAGAGATAAACATTCATTTCTAATAATTAATGGACATTCTACAGGAGGTTTAGTAGCTGCTATGTATGCTAATTATGGCGATAAAAAATCAGAGATAAATGGACTGTTTTTAAATAGTCCATTTTTAGAATTTAATATTTCAGATTGGAAGTTACGTTTAATGCCTCGTATCGCTAAAATTGGACATGTTTTCCCAGAGTGGATAGCGCCAATTGGTGGAGGTGGAATTTATGCTCAAAGTTTACATGAGGATCATTGGGGACGTTGGAGCTTTAGTGAGAAATTTAAGCCTGTCACAGGGTTTAGAATGTATTTTGGTTGGTTTAGAGCTATTCATGAGGCACAAAAAAACGTCCAAAACAAATCAAATATTGATTGTCCTATTCTTGTCTTTCATAGTGATAAAACATCCTTTAAAAAGAGTAATGACCCAGAGATTTTTGAGTCGGATGTAGTGCTAAATGTCAAGCATATTAAAAAGTATGCCTCTAAACTAGGAAAGCATGTGACCATAATTGAAATTCCTAGAGCTACACATGATGTATTTTTATCTAAGGATGAAGTGCAGTTAGTCGCTTTTAATCACTTAAAAAAGTGGTTGAAAAGTGTGTTATTTGAGTAGGTTTATCTTCTAAATAATCATTTTATCAAATAGTTAGAAATATCATTTGATACAAGTATTCCATTCGCTATTTTGCAACTTGTATTCGCCACTTGGTGTTAGTGGCAAGGCTTTTGTAAAACAGAAGTTTTTTAATATTGAATTAGGGGAATTTAGATTTAATAATCTAATAAAAACAAATAGTATGAGGGTGGTTAAATTAGGTGGATTTATTGCAGCAGTTTTAATAACAACTATTGGCTTTGCACAAAACAATTTAGTTCCAAACGGGAGTTTCGAACAAGTAGAAAAAAAGGTTAAAAATGGAGAAGGAGAAATTGCATTAGCAATTCCATGGATATCTCCAAGTTTAGAAAACCAGGCAGATATTTATGCGACTGGAAATAAAAAAGGATATGGAATTCCTACCAACGAACGTGGATACATGGACGTAGATGAAGGCGTTAATTACGCTGGGTTTAGAGCATATAGTTACAGAGATAAGTTACCAAGAACCTATTTACAAGTCAAGTTAACTAAAGCGCTTATTGCGGGTAAAAAATACTGTGTAAAATACAATGTGGTATTATCGAAAACATCTAAATACGCTTCTAATAACTTAGGAATGTATATTAGTGAGAAGAAGCAAAAAGAAAGAGAAATTGAGACGTATACTTTAAAGCCTCAAATTAGAAACGCTAGAAATAAAATATATGAAGACCAACATGTATGGGAAACCGTTTGTGGTGTTTTTATTGCTACCGGAAATGAGCGTTACATCACTATTGGAAACTTTGTTGCTTCTGCAGATATGGTTACCAAAAGAGATTTTTTAAAAAAGAAAAAGCTAAAAGAATTTCCACAATTGCAAAAAGAAGAGGCGTATTATTACATTGATGATGTAAGCGTAATCAACTTAGAGGAAATTGATGTTTGTGCGTGTGATGCTGCAGATGATGGTGGAAACCAAATGAAAGTGGTTTATAGCACAAGTACCAGTGACGGTATGGATATGGATGTGAGTTCTGAATTAGAATTAATCAATATTTTCTTTAATAAAAATGAAACGGCTCCAAGTTCAGCAACATCAATTAGAAAAGTAATTGATATGATGAAAGCAAATCCAGAATTGAAAATTGAGATTATTGGTCACATGGATAAAGTGGAACAAAAAGCTAATTTAAATGACCTTTCTGCAGATCGTGCTAGAGCGGTGTATGATTATTTAATTAAGAATGGAATTGACGCTGGTAGACTTTCTTACAAAGGAATGAAGAGTTCCGTTCCTATGGATGATAGTGGAACACAAGATTCTTTAGCAAAAAATAGAAGAGTTAACTTTAATGTAAAGTAAACGAGTGAATTATATAGGAAAGCGGCTTTAGGGCCGCTTTTTTTGTTTCCCATGGTTTTTTAAATAGCTTCGTAAAATGCAAAACACGAAAGAGACTAAAAATAATTACTCCAAAGAGGCCAAAGCATGGATGTTCTATGATTGGGCAAACTCGGTGTATTCGTTAGTGATTTCTACCGCAATTTTTCCCATTTATTATGCATCGGTTACTTCTTCTGAAACGTCAGATCAGGTGAGCTTTTTTGGCTGGGAAGTTACCAATACCGTTTTATACTCTTACGCGCTTTCATTTTCGTTTTTTTTAGTGGTATTGCTTTCTCCTGTACTTTCTGGTATAGCAGATTTGTCATCTCGTAAAAAAGAGTTTTTAAAACAGTTTTGCTATATGGGAGCAGGAGCTGTGGCGATGCTGTTCTTTTTTGATGGAGTGGATACCCTTTGGATTGGTATTTTAGGAACTGTTGTAGCGAGTGTGGGTTTTTGGGGTAGTCAAGTTTTTTACAATGCCTACTTACCAGAAATAGTTCCTAAAAAAGACCAAGATAGAGTGAGTGGCCGTGGATTTGCTATGGGGTATTTGGGTAGTTCATTATTGATGATTCTAGTAATGGCTTTCATTCAGTTTTATGATGTTTTTGGAATCCCTGATGCTGGAATGGCTACTCGAATTAGTTTCGTGTTAGTGGCTATTTGGTGGGCTGGATTTGCACAAATAACATTTAAAGGGTTGCCTAAATCAGGGAGTAAAGTGAAAATGAAAACACACCATATTTGGGATGGGTATAAGCAACTAAAAGTAACTTGGGATAAATTTCAGCACATGGATGGAATCAAAGTCTTTTTGATAGGGTTCTTTTTATTGAGTACAGGAGTTCAAACTATCATATTATTAGCGACCCCTTTTGGGACTAAAGTTTTAGGCCTAGGAACCACACAAATGATTACAACCATCTTGATTATTCAGTTTTTGGCTATCGCAGGCTCTCAAATATTCTCTAGACTTTCTGGGGTTTTGGGTAACATTAAGTCCATTATTATTGCGTTAGTAGTTTGGTCTGCTATTGCGGTAATTGCTTGGAGTTTACAAGGTGATGACCCAATGGTAGAATATAAGTTTTACGCTATGGGAGCATTAGTAGGATTAGTTATGGGAGGGATTCAGTCTTTAGCGCGTTCTACGTATTCTAAAATGCTACCCTCAAAAGGAGAGCATACCACATTCTTTAGTTTTTACGATGTTACGGAAAAACTGGCTATTGTAATCGGAACATTTTCTTTTGGGTTTATTGAAGAAATATCTGGCGATATGCACAATTCTGCATTATTCTTAGCCATATTTTTTATCACTGCTATAGTAGTAATGAGTCGAGTGAAATACGATTTCAAAAAGGAGTAAAAAGCGCAAAGTTGGTTTATAAGTTATCCCTTTTACGATTAATTAATTCAGTGCCAAATTAATGGGTATTGGAACTGATTCCGTAAATTCGCAGCTCAAATAATTAAGCATGACACAGTTTGATATTACCTTTATTGGAGGTGGAATTGTAGGTATAGCTGCCGCATATAAAATTCAAAAAAAGTATCCTGATTTAAAGCTATTGGTGATTGAGAAAGAGAAAAGTCTTTCGGCACATCAAACAGGGCATAATTCGGGTGTGATACACTCTGGATTGTACTATACTCCTGGAAGTAAAAAAGCAATAAACTGTGTGAAAGGCCGCGAAGAAATTGTGGAGTTTGCAGAGAAGTATGGTATTGATTACGATGTGTGTGGTAAAGTTATTGCCGCGGTATCTGAAAGCGAATTACCCCATATGGATAAAATACTGGAAAACGGTATTAAGAATGGCTTGACTGGATTAAAAAAACTTACTACCGCAGAAATAAAAGAAATTGAACCAGAAGTTGAAGCCATAGCGGGTTTGTGGGTTCCTCAAACCGGAATTATTGATTACGTTGGCGTAACCAAAAAAATGGGGGCCTTAATTTTGGAAATGAATCCAGAAAGTAAGATTGTTTTAGGGGAAGCTGCCATTGATTTTATTAAGGAAGAAAATGGTAATAAGTTGATTACCGATAAAGCCGAATACCAGACTAAAAAATATATTTTTTGTGCCGGACTTCATGCCGATAGATTGGCTAGAAAAGATGGGATTGACTTAAAAGAAAGAGTTGTTGGTTTTAGAGGAGACTACTATTACCTAACGGATCAAGCAAAACACAAAGTGAAAAACTTGATTTATCCTGTGCCTGATCCTGCATTTCCTTTTTTAGGAGTCCATTTTACGCGTATGACAAGTGGACCAACGGAATGTGGACCTTCGGCTGTATTTACATTTAAGCGAGAAGGGTACAAAAGAACCGACTTTAGTTTCCGTGATACGTTTGATGCATTGAGTTATTTAGGGACCTGGAAAATGTTTATGAAAAATATCAAATTTGGTATTGATGAACAACGAAGAGCCTTTTCAAAAAAGTTGTTTTTGAAAACATTGCAAAGAATGATGCCTTCATTAACTATGGATGATATCAAACCAGGAGGTTCTGGCGTAAGAGCGTTATTAATGAGTCCGGATGGTGATACCAAAGATGATTTTAGAATTGTAAAGAACGATCATTCTATTCACGTGCTAAATGCACCTTCTCCTGCAGCAACAGCTTGTATGGCTATTGGTGATGATATTCTAGAAATGGCGGAAGAGCACTTTGGCTTGACAAAATAATTCACTATAATGGATGAAACTCCTTTGGTAAGTATTGTCACCCCATTTAAGAATACTGCTGTGTTTTTAGATGAAATGCTTGCTTCTGTTTTGAGTCAAACGTATCAAAACTGGGAGTTGCTCATTGTTGATGATCATTCTACGGATAATAGTTTCGAATTGGTGGATTCTTATGCCGCTAGTGATCGCAGAATAAAATTATATACTAATCCTCAATCCGGTATTATCACCGCCTTAAGAGAGGCTTATTTAAGAAGTTCAGGCGTGTTTATTACCCGTATGGATTCAGATGATATAATGCCGGCAAATAAGCTCGAGGCTATGGTAAATGATTTACAAAAATCGGGTACTGGAAACGTGGCACTCGGACTGGTGAAATATTTTTCAGCCGATGGAATAGGAGAGGGTTTTCGTAACTATGAGAATTGGCTAAATGGCTTAACGGAATCAGGAAGCAATTACAAAGACTTATATAAAGAGTGTGTTATTCCTTCCCCGTGTTGGATGGTCTACCGCGAAGACTTTGAAAGGGTAGGAGGGTTTACTTCTGATCAGTACCCTGAGGATTATGATTTGGTTTTTAGGTTTTACCATGGAGAGTTAAATTGTATTCCTAGTAATAGGATTCTACATCATTGGCGCGATTATTCTTCAAGAGCATCCCGTACCGATAAAAATTATGCCGATAATACCTTTATGGATTTGAAGTTAGCTTATTTCCTGAAATTACATCGAATAGAGACTAAACCATTAGTGGTTTGGGGTGCAGGAGCAAAGGGTAAAACCATCGCAAAAGTACTTGCAGATAATGATATTCCATTTCATTGGGTATGTGATAACCCCAAAAAAATTGGAAAAGAAATTTATGGCAAAATAATGCTTGGCTTTCATGTAATTGATACGTTAGAAAACGCTCAAAACATAATTACTGTAGCTAACCAAAATGCGCAAAAGGAAATCAAAAAGTTTTTTGAAAAACGAGGCAAAGAATCAATGGTTGATTACTTCTTTTTTTGCTAATACGCGCAATTATCGCGTTTAGAACAGAGCCTTTTAGATACTTAATGTGAAAATGGCGTAACTACTCTATAATTTTGTAGTCGTCCACAAATTGTTCCCAGTCAAAAAGAAACTCTTCCATTACATCATTTAACCTTTTTAGGAAAATTGGATTTGGGGAGTCCATGTTTTTAAAATAGTCATCTTGGTATTGACCCAGATGATATTTGTGAAAAACAGCCTTTGACATGGCGTAAACCGTGTTTTTAGAAGGGTGATTTAATCGAGAAAATAACTGATTGTATTTTTTCACCTCTTCTTTAAAAACATCTAAAGGAACATCAAGTATTCGCGCAAATTTCCGGTTTGCATCATCTAGTAGTCGAATATCCTGGTAATCGTTAAAATACCTTGGGATAAATTTCATGTTGCCCGTAATTACCACCCAAAGAAATTGGTCGCTTTGTTTAGCAGAAATTATTGGTCGTGATTTGAACTCGGAATCAGAGCAAATGATGTCGGCCACGTCTTCAAACGCGTCATCTACCATCTTCACGGTTGAAAACACGAAATAATCGATTAACTTTTCTTCAGTTATTTTTTTCTTGAAAAATACGCCAAACATTAATTATCCTATTGGTTGAACAAATTATTTTGTTGCTATACAAACTTATTTGAGGATATGACAGAGTTTTCAACGATCCAGTAAACTTTGTTAACATCGTTATTAACAATTTGATAATATTGTTAATTACGTATTAGATTTCTTTAAATCAATTGCTTGCAGTGTAATCAGAGAGTAGTTTGTGGGTTGATTTCTGTAATTTATCTCTAAAAAAGCTACTCCAACCCAAAAGTAATCCCGACAGGCCCATGGCTTGTCTGCTCCATTGCCATAAATTAAACACATCCGTATGCTTAACGATGCGTCCATCTTCAATAATAAGCATAGCGTCAATTTTATTGTGTACCAACCTACCTGTTCTAGAGAACGGGTATTTGGCTTCCCAATGAACCTTAACCCAATTGGACTCCGCTCCAGTCACCTTAAATTCTACTTTCACATCTTTTCCATTCTCACATAACATACGCCACATGTTTTTAGCATCGTCACCATTTAATGTTCCAAAAGCGGGATCCGAAAATTGGATGTTAGTGGCGTAAAGCGAAACCATGGTTACAGCATCTAAATTTTGAAAGGCTGTGTAGAAGTCTGTAATTAACTGTTCGTTTTGATTCATTGTACCGGATTTGATTGGGATAAAAGTAGGGAAACTTAAGGATAAATAAATCGTGCATTTGCAGCTATTATCTAGCTACAAATGCACGATTCAGAATATTAAAAATCTAATGTTAATCCAAGCATATAGTTTAAACCAGCTTGAGGAAAATATCCAACCATTTGATAGCTTCCTGGGGCATCTCCTTTTTGAGTGTAAGGATTACCTTGTGAAGGATCCCAATCGGCAGAATTATATTCAAATGCGTAAGCCCATGCGTTATTTACGTAAAGGGTATTAAATACATTTCTAACCGTAAAGTTGAAACTTATTTTGTTCAATTTGAGATTAGAAATAGCATAGGTTAATCGGATATCATTGGTGAAATACGCGTCTAGTTTACGTGTGTCACTTTGCGTGTTGTCAATGTATTGATCACCTACATATTTTGATATTAACGAAATTCCCGCCTCATCTGTTTTTGTAAATAGGTTTGATTTATAGGTAATATTACTACCTGCAATTACACTTGGTGAAAATGCAATATCCGTATTTGATATTTGATTTTCAACTTGGCCACCATTATACCAATCATCTACGTATTGGGTAAACGAAGCTATTTTGTTTTGACTAAAGGTAGCGTTTACACTCCACGTTAACTTTTTTGAAATCTTGTAACCAACTTCTAATTCGGCACCCGCTCGGTAACTATCATCCACGTTTTGGCGTATAGCTCCACCCACATCATTTACCGCTCCAGTTAGAACCAATTGGTCTTGGTACTGCATGTAATATAAGTTGATGTTTCCAAGCCATTTGTTGTTGGCATAACGGTATCCTGCTTCATAGTCTAAAAGTTTTTCAGCATCTGGTGTAACCCCAGGTGGTGCGTCAATATAATCGCCTCTATTAGGCTCATGGCTGGCCATAGCAAAAGAGAAATAGGTGCTGGATTGGTTATTGAATTCGTATGTTAATCCTGCTTTAGGATTGAAAAATGTAAGTGATTCATTTATGCTGAGTACCCGTAAATCATTATCAACTCCAGTCACCTTATAATCTACTTGACGTAATTGTAAATCTGCAAAGACATTGATTTTATCCGTGGTTTGCCAGTTCACTTTTCCGTAAACATTCCAATCTGTTTTATTTCCAGTATTGTCATAATAACGGGTGTCGTTCTGTGAATTAGAAGCATATTCAGCCCAAATAACTTCGCCAAAATGAGCCCCAGAATATTCGTTATATCCACCACCAAATACTGCTTTAATAGGACCAGAATCATACGTTAAATTAAATACTACTCCGCCAAAAGTATTATCTAACCATCTACGCCTAACTAAGTTAGTTCTAGTAATGGTATCGCCTCCAATAATTACATCATTAAGTCCGTAGTCTGCGAATTTTTGTGCGCTTGCTCCAGTAAGTTGATTGAATTGGTCACCTTTATATTCTTCGTAGTACCCATTTCCTTTTACCACGAAGCCAGATAAAGTTGCTTTTAGTTTGGTGTTAATGATGTAGTTTAAATGAAGTTGGTAGTGGGTTTGACTATAATTATCTACCTGGTTTTGATAATCGTACGGATTAAAAGTTCGGTCAGTACCTAGGTAGTCTTTTGGGACTCCATACCAAGCTTGGTAAGTGTTTTCATTACCTCCAAAGGTGATAAATTTTGCAGAAAACTTCTTTCCGTAATACCCGGCTTTAACATAGTAGGATTTTAAATCAGATGTGGCTCTATCAATATATCCATCTGATTGAATCATAGACAAGCGACCATCAAAAGCAAATCCATTTTTAGTTAATCCGGAACCAAACGAAAGCGAATTCCGTAACGTATTAAAAGAACCAAGACCCACGGTGTATTTACCGTAAGCCTCTTTTTGTAATTGGGTGGTGTTGATGTTCACACTTGCGCCAAAAGCACCTGCGCCATTGGTTGAAGTACCTACGCCACGTTGAATTTGAATATCGTTTGCGGATGAGGTAATATCTGGTAAATTCACAAAAAATGTTCCTTGAGACTCTGGGTCGTTAAACGGAATTCCGTTTATAGTTACGTTTACCCGTGTGGCATCACTACCTCTAATACGCATACTAGAATAACCTATACCGTTACCCGCATCACTGGTAGAAACAACGGAGGTCGCGCTTTCTAGAATAAGGGGTAAATCAAGTCCAATATTATTTTCTGCTAGGAAAGAACTATCTAAATCTTGAAAGGCAATAGGTGTTTTTTTCGTAGCTCTGTTCGCGGTAACTACGACATCTTTCTCCATAGTCACCGAAGAAACGACTAGTTGGAAATTGAAATTTGG
>CAXMPG010000063.1:0-14793 GCA_964195485.1 uncultured Desulfobacterales bacterium | reverse complement strand
TGGAGGAGAGGTCTTGCGCGATATGTTGTATGACGGAAATGCCGCTTATGAAAAAGGCGCTATTGTATGTCGCGTAGCGCCAAGTTTTATTCGTTTTGGGAGCTTTGAAATTCATGCATCTAGAGGTGACGTAGATACGCTTCGCACTTTGGCGGATTATACGATTAAAGAACATTATCCAGAAATTACTGCAAAAGGTAAACCCGCTTATATTGAACTTTTCAAACGAGCGGTATCGGATACCATGGACATGATTTTGCATTGGCAACGGGTAGGTTTTGTGCATGGGGTTATGAATACGGATAATATGTCAATTCATGGAATCACCATTGACTACGGTCCTTACGGATGGCTGGAAGGATATGATCCTAACTGGACACCCAATACCACTGATCGAGAAAATAGACGCTACCGATTTGGTAACCAGGCTCAAATAGCGCAATGGAACTTATACAAATTAGCGAATGCCTTGTATCCATTAGTAGATGAATCCGAGCCTTTTCAAGAATTACTGGAATGGTTTGGTACGCGTTATACAGAGAAGTACGTAGATATGATGCGTTCTAAATTGGGGTTAGTCATACCGCAAGAAACGGATAATGCATTGATTCAGGATTTAGAACAAGTGTTGCAAAGCACAGAAACGGATATGACCATTTTCTTTCGTAATCTAGGGAATATTAAAAAAGGGAAAGCACAGGATACTAAGTCTTGTATGGAGGTAGTAAATGATGCTTTTTACGTCCCGGAAGAACTTAAGGATACTGTTCTTACAGAATGGCAAAGCTGGTTCTCTAGCTATGTTGAACGACTTAATCTAGAAGAAGTAACAGATCAAGAACGTAAGGAAGCCATGAATGCCGTCAATCCCAAATATGTATTACGTAATTACATTTCTCAACTCATTATTGAGGAGGCCGACAATGGGAATTATGACGTGTTAGATGAGGTGTATACGGTATTGAAAAACCCGTATATGGAACAACCAGAAAGTGAAAAATGGTTTGCTAAAAGACCCGATTGGGCACGATCAAAAGCCGGGTGTTCTATGCTTTCATGTAGTTCGTAAAAAAGATAATTATAAAAACAAAAAATATGACTCAAGCAAAATGGAATGGGGTAGTAATTGCCCAAAGTGATAATACGGTGATGATTGAGGGAAATGCATATTTCCCACCAGAATCACTAAACCAAGAATATTTCAAAAAAACGAGCACCAAAACAAGCTGCCCATGGAAAGGCCAAGCGAGTTATTACTCGATAGAAGTGGATGGTAAAATAAATACAGATGCAGCGTGGTATTATGAAACACCGAAAAGTCTAGCCGAAGGTATTAAAGACCATGTTGCGTTTTGGCGTGGAGTAGAAGTGAAATAGAATTGTTAGTCGTGATCCGGTGCCTTCGAGATATTTTGTCTTTGACAAAAACCTCAGGTACCTAAGGTCGTCTTAATATATAATAATGTTAGTTCCTGCGGTGAGCTTGCCGAACTACCGTAAAGGTAACGGTATAGAAACCCTTAAGTCAACTGAAATTATTAAAACAAGCAAAAATCAAAGGTGCCTGAGGGATTGAGCTCCGCTCAATCGTCTCGAAGGCCCGGCAATAAAAACTGTATATTTACCCCTTTAGATAATAACTATTACGGGTATGAAAATAAAATTACTGTTAGCTGCACTCATTATATCAACAGGCGTTTATGCGCAAAACAAGGTGGTTCCTCACCAAATGACGCAAGAAGAAATTATGCGCATTCCTGCGCATAATTTAAACAGACAAACTCTTGGAATACCAACACCACCTGCATCATCGGTTAGAACGATGGCGGAATGGGAAGAAATCCAATCGTTAGTTATTGCCTGGAAAAGCTATCCAAATATTCTCAGTCAAATCACGGATATTGCCCAAGAAGAATGTGAAGTGATTATTATTTGTTCCGACTCTAATGCCGTTAAATCTACTCTTACCACTAACGGGGTGCCACTGTATAATGTGAGCTATATTGAAGAGAATATTAACTCCATTTGGATGCGTGATTATGGCGCAAATACCGTTTACAAAAATGAGGTAGACTCGCTCTATTTGGTAGATTGGATTTACAATCGTCCGCGCCCAGCAGATGATGATATGCCCAATGTATTGGCTGATTTTAAGAACATTCCCTTATACCAAACCACCACGGCACCTTATTCTTTAGTGCATACGGGCGGTAACTTTATGACTGATGGAATGGGAACCGCTTTTTCGTCAAATCTAGTGATAGAAGAAAATTCTTCCATGGGATTATTTAACCCAGAAGACTTAACCGAAACACAAATTGATGCTCGTATGAATGCCTTTATGGGTATTGATACATACATAAAAATGGTCACCTTACCCTATGATGATATTCATCATATTGATATGCATATGAAACTTTTAGATGAAGAAACCCTATTGGTGAGTGAATATCCTACAGGCGTTGCTGACGGACCTCAAATTGAGCTAAATCTAGATTATGTATTGACAAATTTCAACTCAGCGTTTGGAACACCTTATGAAGTAATTCGTATTCCGGTGCCGCCTAGTACTTCCGGGAATTACCCAGATAATGGAGGCTATTACCGCACGTATGCAAATCAAGTATTTGTCAATAAAACCGTAATTGTTCCCACATATCGTACGGAGTATGATACCATTGCTTTACGCATATTACGCGATGCTTTACCTGGTTACAATGTGGTAGGAATTGATAGCGATACCGACCCCAACAATATTATTCAACAGAGTGGAGCCATTCACTGTATTACGCGTGCTTTAGGCGTTCAAAATCCATTATTAATTACGCACCAACGCTTACGAAACACTTATGATGCCGTAAACGCATATACTGTTAAAGCCAATATGAAGCACATTTCGGGTATAGCAAATGCCACGTTATATTGGACGACCGATACGACTCAAGGATACAGTGCGATACCTATGTCGGCCACAAGCGGTATGAACTGGGAAGCCCAAATTCCAGCACAACCCGTAAATACACATGTTTTTTATTACGTACATGGAGAAGCTGTTTCCGGAAAACAACAAGTCCGGCCAATTGTAGCACCTGCAGGATATTGGTCGTTCAAGGTATTAGCGCCAAACGGAATTCAAGAAACTCAAGCATTGGTAGCCATGGAAGATATCTTTCCAAATCCGTCTGATAATATCGCTTGCGTATCCATAAATACAGATAATAACGTCACAGGTAGAATTACCGTTTTAGATATGCTAGGTAGAGAAGTGCAATTCATTTACAACGGCCAGATGACTTTTGGTAATAGCAAGTATTTTATTCAAACCCACCTGTTGCCAACTGGAGTATATTTTGTCGAACTTACTGTCGCTGATGAACGATTTTTGAAAAAATTGGTGGTGAAATAACCCCTGTTATCCGTTGCCTTCGAGACAGTTCGACTCCGCTCACTGCAAGCATTTTGTTACGCAAAGCTCTCAGGCATTTTAAATTATTGTGTCTTTTTTTGAGGTAGGTATAAATTAGCCAAAAGCCTAATCACCTTAGAGGGTTTCATAGTAGGGTGTATCGAAGTACCGCTAATGAAAACCGCATCTGTTCCATTTCCAAAAATCACTAAGTTTGTGTTATCAAAAACAAATCGAATTCACACAAACCATGAATCAAAAAAGCAAGGCACCGTTTCATAGAATCCTCTTGTTAATACTGGCGGGTGAGTCCATTTTCATTTTGCCCTTTGTATTGGCTAGGGTTTTCCGACCTACATTTTTAGATGTATTTGGATTAAACAATTTTGAACTAGGCGCGTGTTTCTCCGTATACGGAATAGTCGCATTAATATCCTATTTATATGGAGGCGCCATTGCAGATAAATATCCGCCACGAAAACTGATTGCCAGTGCATTGATGTTAACCGCTTTGGGTGGGTTAGTGATGGCCTCGTATCCATCGTATACTATGTTACGCGTATTATTTGGCTATTGGGGATTCACAACCATCTTTTTGTTTTGGGGAGCAATGATTAAAGCTACGCGCGAATGGGGAGGTACATTACATCAAGGTCGTGCCTTTGGATTTCTAGAAGGCGGTAGAGGATTTGTTGCGGCATCTTTAGGAGCAATTGGCGTATTTATATTTTCCTTTTTCTTAGGTGATGACATTAGTTCAGCCAGTTTAGAAGAACGTCAAATAGCCTTTAAATATGTGATTCAGTTTACTTCGTTTTTAGTCGCGCTTGTTGGTTTATTGGTGTTTCTGTTTATGAAAGATACGGATACTGGTAAGGATGAGGTCCGACCCAAAAATACGTTGGCTAACATTAAATCGGTTATTAAAATACCTTCTGTATGGATGCTCATGATTATTGTTTTGTGTGCGTATGTAGGCTATAAACTCACCGACATTTTTTCACTCTATGCCAACCAAGTCATGTTGTATGATGAGGTAGAATCCGCGCAAGTAGGAACCATGCAATTGTATTTACGTCCTATTGTATGTATAGCTATTGGCCTATTAGCAGATAAAACACGGGCATCTTTATGGATGATGATAGGTTTTGTTACCATGATTATTGGTGCCGTTATTTTTGCTTCAGGGTACATTGCTCCAGGACTTAATGCCTTATTTATGCTATCGATAATTGTGACAGCTACAGGAACTTATGCCGTGCGTACCTTGTATTTTGCGGCCCTACAAGAAGGTAAGATTCCGTTAGCTATAACGGGAACGGCAGTAGGAGTAATATCAGTAATTGGCTATACGCCTGATATCTTTGTAGGACCAATAATGGGCTATTTATTGGATAACTCTCCAGGAGAGCTAGGTCACCAACACGTATTCATTATGCTGGCTGTTTTTTCATTGATTGGGTTATTGGCGGCAATAGGTTTCAAAAGATTCACCAATACAACTATTCAACTCACTTCCTAAAAATGAAAATGATACATCTTCAACGCACAAATTCCGAAAACGCAGATTTCATTTCACTAGTCAAAGAGTTAGATGCGCATCTATCCATTTTAGATGGTGATCAACACGGTTTTTACAACCAGTTTAATAATATAGATGTATTAAAAAATGTGGTGCTCGCCTATGATGATGAAACTCTTTTAGGCTGTGGAGCCTTTAAAGAATATACGAAAGATGCAGTAGAATTAAAACGCATGTATACGCATCCTAAAAGTCGAGGAAAAGGGGTAGCCACCAAAATTCTAACCGAATTAGAAACCTGGTCTAAAGAATTAAGCTATACATCATGCATTTTAGAAACAGGAATCAAAATGCCAGATGCCGTTGCGTTGTACACCAAAATGGGATATCAAAGCATTCCAAATTACGGCCAATATGCGGGTAAAGAGTTGAGTTGTTGTTTTGAGAAAGTATTGTAAATCGGGGCTTCGAGACGTTCTGCGAAAAGCAGAACCCTCAGCCACCTTCGTTTTTAGTTTAGACGAACAGACTTAACTGAATGCTAGAAAAATCTGCGCTAACCACAGACACTTATTCCGAAATATGAAAAATAGAGTCTTATTTTTGCTCGTATAATAAAGGTTTGAATACCATGAGGAACGAATGGAACTAAAATCAGAGGTGCCTGAGGGTTCTGCGTAGCAGAATGTCTCGAAGGCCCGTATTAACAATAAACAATGAAAAAAGACATATCCATACCAGAAGTAAAAAACGTACACATAGCAGCGGTAAAAGAAACCAATGACCACCAAGAAGAAGTTTGGAACGTGTATATAGTAAACAATCAAAATGAAATGATTGATGGGGTGATGGTCACTTCTAAAGGGTATTCAGACGACCCAAAAGAGGCGCAAGTAAAAACATCGGTGATGCGTCATGCAGTTGGTAATGTGCCTGCCAGAACAGCGGCTAAAATTGAGTTGATTAACGAGGCCGTTTTTTCTATCAATAACGAATATTGGGTTACCTTTTTTGAAGGAGATAAATTGATGGACAAGAAGTTTATTTTCGGAGCACATACGGTTACCGAGGTGTTGTATGAAGATGTTCCGGTAATGAATGTAAAGGGTGTGGTTATTTGGTAACCGTAAAATATTTTGATTACGCCAAGTCAGGTTGTTAATCCATTTAATAAATTAGCGTTGGTTTTATTCCTTTTGGCATAGTGGTTGTAAATTCAGAGCAATGAAAAAAATCGTTTTATTCGGCTTGTTATTTTCGATTTCATGGGGAATCTTTGCGGAAGAAGTATTCTCTCCAGATATTAATGGTTTATTTGAAGCATCCATTATTTGTACTGGAAGCGGAATATTGGATGCGAAAACAGGGAAAGTACGCTTTACCATTCAGCAAGTATTAAAAAACACGAGTGATGAGGTGTTGTATCCGGATGGTGAAATTGTCTTTTATGAACCAACTTCCTGTGGTTTTGGATTAGGTGCATCAACAATTAATAACAAAAATTATATCGTATATCTGCGGAAGCACAAAGAGGGTTTCTTTGTTCATGGTGGAACACAGCATTTCAGACTTTTGAAGAATGGAAAAATACCATTTGAACTATGCCGTAAAACGTACTATTATTCGACTGAAGAATTCAAACGTTTATCCGCCCACTTTTTCTTGACCTTTGAGAAAACCGGAGATTTTGCTTTTGCCTCTATTATGCCTAAATCAGAATATGTAAATAGCTTTTCGCCATTTGAAAGCATCTTGAATTTTTATGATTGCCTGAAAAATGATTTTCCTTGGCCGCACGAAGAAATTGGAATGCCCGAACCTGAAATCTATTTGGAGGATACCACAATTTATAAATTCACGGAAGTGGAGCCGGAGTTTCCTGGAGGAACCGTTGAAATGATGACCTACATTTCTGAGCGTATTCCGGATTCTATATCTAATGTGGATGGTACCATAAGAGGAAATGTGTATATCCAATTTGTAGTAGAAAAGGATGGCTCTTTAAGTGAGTTGAACGTTTTACGTGGAGTCGCTCCTCAGTTTGATACTGCTGCGGTTGAAATTATTAAATCCATGCCTAAATGGACGCCAGCCAAACAGCGCGGTAAAGCGGTTAGATGTAAATTTACAATTCCAGTATATTTCAAGTAAAAAGTAAGTCCGCAACTAAATACTGCTGATAATTAAGGCGTTAATTTTGTGGTGATAAAGTTTGCTTCAATTACAGTAGCGCTTTGACACCTATCCCTGTTTTAATACATGTAATAAGATTAGATTTTTTTTAAATCGGTTATAGAGAGCATGTTTATGCAATCAGTGTTGGCTATTCGCTTCGTTTTATTTAACTTTATAGGATAAAACTATAGATATGGATTCTGGCTTTGTCATATTGGATACTAGCCGCCCAATTTGGGATCAATTCTTTAGTGTCTTTCCTTTAGTTATAGTGGGTACAAAAGAGGGTGATCATTACGATTTAGCTCCAAAACACATGGCAATGCCAATGAGTTGGAATAACTACTTTGGGTTTGTTTGTACACCAAATCACCAGACCTATCATAACATCAAAAAACATAAAACATTTACGGTAAGTTATCCTAAACCAAATCAGATTGTTTTAGCCAGTTTAACGGCAATTTCTCGTTGTGCTACTGATGTAAATAAATCAGTATTAGATTCCTTACCTACCACTCCTGCACGATTGATTGATGGGGTGTTTTTAAAAGACGCTTACTTGTATTTGGAATGTGAACTATATAAAATTTATGATGAATTTGAACCTAACAGCTTAATTACTGGAAGGGTTATTGGCGCCTATGTGGATGAGGCATTTACGAACCAAGTTGCATTAGATGAACAGTCGGAATTATATCACCATCCGTTGTTAACATACATTCATCCAGGTAGATTTGCTGAAATTAGCAAAACAATGACCTTTCCTTTTCCGAAGAATTTTAAAAAATAATGAAATGGTTAACAAGGCAGATGCAAAACGAATATGGAAAGCACTGCGAGAGCAGAAGAGCCATTTTGTGCAAACTTTGAAAGAGTTTGTAGCCATTGAATCGCCTTCAACAGATGCGAGTAGTATTCCTGCGGTATTTGAATTTATCTCTAAACAGCTCGATGAATTGAACTTTAGTACCATTCACGTGCGTGGAAAAAATACGGGAGGTTATTTATTTGCTCGATCTAGAACCAGAAAGAAGTTCAAACCGCTTCAGTTACTTGTAGGACACGCAGATACTGTTTGGCCTAAAGGAACGATAAACCTCATGCCCATTGAAGTAGAACACGGAGTGATTCGTGGTCCTGGAGTCTATGACATGAAAGGTGGGGTGATGCAAATGATTTTTGCTTTGCGTACCTTAAAAACGTTAAAACTATTTCCTGAAGTAGAACCCGTAATTTTAATTAATGGTGATGAAGAAATTGGAAGTTCTGAATCGACCCATGTGATAAAAAGTTTGGCTAAAATTTCAAATCGTGCTTTTATACTGGAACCCTCATTAGGGTATGATGGGAAATTAAAAACGGGTAGAAAGGGAGTAGGGAAGTTTAGCGTAGAGATATTGGGTGAGGCGGCCCATGCAGGCTTGGATCCTGGGAAAGGGGCAAGTGCTATTGTCGAACTTTCGTATATTATTCAAAAGCTGTTTAGTTTGAATAATGTTGAAAAAGGTATTTCTGTAAATGTTGGACTTATTGAAGGAGGGGTTCGTCCAAATGTAATTGCCCCTACAAGTCAAGCAGAAATTGATGTTAGAGTTCCTACAAAAGAGGATGCGCTTGAAATAGAACAAAAAATTAAAGCGATACAGCCAGTTAATCCTAATGTGAAAGTAAAGATTACTGGCAGTATTCGGAGACCTCCAATGGAGCAAGATCAAAAAAATCAGAAATTATGGCGGGTAGCCAAAAATAATGGAGATAACCTAGGACTGAATTTAGAGCAAGCTGTTGCAGGTGGAGGGTCAGATGGGAATACTACGAGTTTATTCATTCCAACATTAGATGGTTTAGGAGCTACGGGAGACGGTGCACATGCCAAGCACGAGTTTGCCTTTGTGGATAAAATGATTGAGCGTTCCGCCTTACTCGCTTGTATTTTACTAGAACCCCCTATTGGTAGTTATAATTCTTAAAATATTTATTATGAAACGCTATTTTTTTTCTTCGCTAACACGAATATCCTCTTTTACTCAAGATAATATTGATTTTAAAAAGAAACTAATTCCGGATTGGAAAACTGGAGATTATGTAGCATGTCGTGTCTCGGCTCCACCAGGAACAATGCATATAGAAATGCAAACGGGTAGATTAGCCGAAGTAGCTGAAGGTGATGTTATTATTGGTGCTTTAGGTGCGCGCCATGCAACTCTAGAAGCAACTGGGACATGGAAAAATGTTCAGGAAAATGGAAAGATGGATTTATTATCGGCTGCTGGTGTGATGGGTAAAATGACGTCTATTTCAAGTTTTATCCCACACCTTATAGAATTAGATTATATAGGACATGTGCGCTTGGATGGGGAGTTTAAATGCATGCAAGATTTTGTGGTAGAGACAAATAGTATAGCGTTTAACACCCCTGTAGTTCTTATTGTTGGGACGTCTATGTCGGCAGGAAAAACAACTACGGGTAAGATAATTTTACGCCAATTAAAACAAGCTGGACTTAAAGTAGCCGCGGCTAAACTTACCGGTACTGGACGCTATCGAGATATTTTAGGAATGTACGATGCTGGAGCAGATGGGATTGTAGACTTTGTGGATGCTGGACTCCCTTCGTCTGTAGTACCCACATTAGATTATTTACCTGCTTTGGATAATATCCTTTCGCGTATTCAACAAATGAAAGCCGATATTGCTGTGATTGAAATTGGGGCATCCCCAATGGAACCATATAATGGCGATCATGCTATACATTATATCGAAAATCACGTGAAATTTAGAGTGTTATGCGCATCCGATCCATACGCAGTATATGGAGTTATGAAAGCTTTCGGTAGTAAACCTGACCTGATAAGCGGAGTGGCTACAAATACTATTGGTGGGGTAGAGCTGATTACCAAACTAGCTGGGGTTCCTTCGCTGAATCTTATTTACCCTCGAAATCATTCAGAGTTACGGAGAATGCTTGCTGCAAATTTGCAGGGTGTTGTGGAGTTGAATTTTGAATAGGGTGCAAAAATATAGTATGTGTAATAGTTTGTTCTATAGGTTTTCATTCAATTTATGAGCCAAGTAAAATCCCTAATCGGCTTATGCTTCAAGGAATTATTAACGACAATTTTTCGAAATAAAATAACGTAGCATCCAGATAAATGGAAGGATTGTATATTCTTTAAAAAAATGAAAATGGAGATAGGACGAACATGGAATTTACTTTCCCAATCTTTAATCATTTTCTTTACTTTATTACGCTTCATATTTTTTTTGAGAACCACACAACGTATACGTAATGATTGGATATTTTTTTTCTCAGAGAATAGGTTTGCCATGCACGCCATACCTCTCTACGTAAATGTTTTGAGCATGTTTAAGTTTAGCCCTTTTTATGGCCATGATGCAAATGTATTTGGGTCGTAGCTTTAGGAAAGAAGAATTTAAGGGAGTTGTCAATTATTTTGACAAATAAGATTCAAAATTGCGGTGAATTAAATTGGTCTTGCTACTATTGTGCTCCAATGAAAGTCAAAGAAGCTATAGATATTTACTCCCCTCTAAAACAGTATTTTGGATATGACCAGTACCGTGATCAGCAAGAGGAAGTTATTAGAAATGTATTAGCAAAAAAAGATACTTTGGTAATCATGCCTACGGGTGGGGGTAAATCTATTTGTTTTCAAATTCCAGCATTAGTTTTTTCAGGTGTTACTATTGTAATATCACCATTAATTGCGTTGATGAAAGATCAGGTTGACGGATTAAAAGCGAATGGAATAAGAGCTGATTATTTTAATAGTAGCCAGGATTCTATTGTTCAAAATACCATTTTAGAAGATGTAGTAAAGCGCGAATTAAAATTGCTTTACGTGGCGCCAGAAAGTTTAGCTCATCTTTCAAATATCTTAAAGGAAGAGTTTGTTTCATGTGTGGCTATTGATGAAGCGCATTGTATATCCAGTTGGGGACACGACTTTAGACCATCCTACCAAAGGCTTGGTTTTTTGAAGAAATCATTACCAAATACTCCTATAATCGCGCTTACTGCAACAGCCGATAAGGCGACACGTCAAGATATTGTGGAACAGTTATCTGTACCAAGAGCAAAGCAATATATTTCTTCATTTGATCGTGCAAATATTAGCTTAGATGTTCGCCCCGGTTTAGATAGAATGACGCAGATCGGTAGGTTAGTTCAACAAAACAAGGAAGAGTCGGGTATTATATACTGCTTGAGTAGAAAGAATACAGAACAGGTCGCTAATAAATTGAAAAGTCAAGGGTTTAGTGCCGAAGCGTATCATGCGGGGTTGAGTTTTGACGAGCGAACCCGCGTACAAGAAGCCTTTATTTACGATAGAATTAAAATTGTGTGTGCCACGGTTGCCTTCGGAATGGGAATCGATAAATCTAATGTGCGGTATGTTATTCATTATAATATGCCCAAAAACATTGAAGGTTATTACCAAGAAATTGGTAGAGCTGGACGTGACGGATTAGCATCAAAGGCCATTCTTTTTCATAGTTATGCCGATGTAATACAGCTTCGAAAATTCACAGAAGGAACCGCTAATGAAGAGGTGCAATTAGCTAAGTTAGAGCGAATGCAACAGTTCTCGGAAGCAACTTCTTGCAGACGAAAAATACTTTTGAGCTACTTTGGTGAAATGCTTCCAGATAATTGTGGTAATTGCGATATATGTAAAAGTCCACCGCAATTTATTGATGGTACGGTGATTACGCAAAAAGTACTCTCTACCATATATCGCGTGGGAGAGAAAGAGGCCATTGGTAGTTTGATTGATGTCTTACGCGGAGCCCAAAATGCGCACATAGGGGAGAAAGGTTTAGATAAAGTGAAAACGTTTGGTATTGGACGAGACATTTCTTGGGCAGATTGGCAACAGTATATTATTCAAATACTTAATCAAGGATTAGCAGAATTGGCTTTTCATAAGCATAATGCGTTAGAGTTAACGCCCCTATCAAAAGAGGTGTTGTTTGACGAAAGAAGAGTTCAACTGACCATTCCGGTGAGCCGAAAAGTAGCTAGTAAAAAAGAGGCTAAAGAACCGAAACGAAAAAAATCAGGCGCTGTTAAAAGTGCTAAAAAAGCAGGATTGTTTGAGCATTTAAGAAGTGTTCGGTCTGCCTTAGCAAAAGAAAAAGGAATACCCGCATACTTAGTTTTCAGTGATGTCTCTTTACGCGAAATGGAGAAATACACGCCAAGAACAGAATCAGACTTTTTGGAAATTAGTGGCGTAGGAACGCATAAAATGGACGTTTATGGTGAGATTTTTATTGAAGAAATAGTTAATTACTTGAATGAAAATACGGCAGGAAAGAAGGATACATTCTTAGTTACCTATGAACTCTTTAAAAAAGGATTGAGTATATTGGAGATTGCCGAGCATCGTAATTTAAAATCGCCAACGGTGGTTTCTCATTTAGCTAAACTGTATCTGGATGGTAGGGATGTAAATCTCAAACAATTTGTTTCTAGATCAGAAGTAAAACAAATTAAGAACGCCAAAGAAATTTTAGATAACCCGCCACAGCTAAAAACCTACTTTGATTATTTTGATCAAGAAATGGATTATTTGAAAATTAGAATTGCGTTGACCATTATTGAAAAGGAAGGGTAAATAGTACCACCTAAAAGTGGTATTGACATTAATTAAACTTGCTGTTACATGCTTGCTGATCAATTAAGCCTATTTCTATTCAAGGTGAATTTACCAGGAATAGTAGGTGTGTTTTGACAGGTTTCCAGTACCAAAAACACGGTTAACAAAAGATTTAAAATAGGAATAGACTAGGCGTTTGTTTTTCTACTTATTTATTTACTTTGGCTCTGCTAAAATGGAAATATGTTTAAGAATACAGTAATTACAGGTACCGGGAGTTATATTCCGCCAATTGTTAAACCTAATAGTGAGTTTTATACGAGCTCATTTTACTCGGAAGAGGGAGCGTTAATAACCGAGCCAATTGAGCGTACAGTATCTAAATTTAAAAGCATTACGGATATTGAGGAAAGACGTTATGCTCCCGAAGATATGATGTGTAGTACGTTAGGTAAACTAGCTGCTGAAAAAGCCATTTTAGATTCTGGTATTGATAAGGAGGAGTTAGATTATATTATTGTAGCTCAAAATTTTGGGGACGTTATTGAAGGAACTATTCAATCGGATTCAGTTCCATCCATAGCATCAAGAATCAAGCATCATTTACGTATTAAAAATCCAAAATGTGTGGCCTATGATGTGTTGTTTGGCTGTCCCGGTTGGATTGAAGCGACCATTCAAGCGCATGCGTTTATTAAGGCAGGAATGGCTAAAAAATGTTTAGTTATTGGTGCAGAGGCTTTATCAAGGGTAGTTGATCCACATGATCGCGACTCTATGATTTTTGCAGATGGCGCAGGAGCTACCATTATTGAGCTAAAAGAAGAAGAAACGCAAAGAGGTATTTTGTCTCACGCTACATTATCATTTACGTATGATGAAATGGAGTATTTATTTATGGGGAAATCAAATTATCCCGAATCTGATGCTAAGATTAGATACATAAAAATGTTGGGTCGTAAAATCTATGAGTTTTCGTTAAACCAAGTTCCAACAGCTATGAAAGAATGCTTGGATGAATCTGGTATAGCTATATCTGATTTGAAAAAAGTACTTATTCATCAAGCTAATCATAAAATGGATGAGGCTATTATCAAACGCTTCTATACGCTTTCGGGTGCAAAAGATGTTCCCGTTAACATCATGCCAATGACTATTGATAGACTAGGTAATAGCAGTGTAGCTACTATTCCTACGTTACTGGATTTGATTTTAAAAGGTGAAATGGAAAAGCATCAAATTTCTGCGGGTGATCCATTGCTGTTTGCATCGGTTGGTGCAGGTATGAACATTAATGCCTTTGTGTATATCCAATAAGATTCAAATTACGGTACTGGATGTACTAACCTATTCTGCGTTGTACTAAAGTTTCCACTTTTCCATACAACTGTTCGGGCGTATTTGAGCGCCATGATTGGTCGTTTAATTCCCCTCCAAGCAAAAAGTAGTGGTCAATATTTGCTTCTTTAAAATCAAATAATACATGGTCTCTAAAGTTAAGTAAGGCAATCCAGCCCTCTTCAATATCTTCAAACCACTCTTCGTAATAGGAATCATCTGAATGATGAAAATTCAAAACGTTGTCTCCAATTAGGATAAACTTAGTGATTTTGTAATCCACCAAATGGTCAATAATATTGCGTTTTAAAAACATAATATCGTTGTATAACAAATCGTTCCATTCACCGATTAATTCAATTACAGCATATTGCGTATCGTAATCTACATAGAGTAATTTTAAGAATAGTGTTTGCGATTCAAAACTGTCCCATTGCGGATGTATCACATGGTCGTAAATACTATGTTCAAACTCAAATTCGCTATATTCCCTTTTGTAAAAAGGAGAACTGGGGTCCTCTTCGGCCGTATAAAAAACTCTCCAATTATAATGTGGCTCAATACTGTGCATGGTGCAAATTTATAGTTTCGTAATAGAATTTTTATCATTGTTAAATTGGATTTGAATGATTTAAATTCGCGCGAAATATCATTTCCAAATAGGAATGATTTAATACGTATCAAATGAAGAAGAAATTACTTGTTATCGGTCTGTTTTTATTAACCCT
>CAXMPG010000062.1:0-1581 GCA_964195485.1 uncultured Desulfobacterales bacterium | reverse complement strand
GTGTTAATTAGTAGAATCCTTAAATACTGTTAATGAACCAAATAATGAAAAGGGGATAGCGTTCTAATTCGATTATCTAAAACCTTTTCATGAAAAAAATAGTGACTATTCTCATTATCGGAGTTCTTGGCTGGATTGGTTACTTCGGCTTTCAAATGTATTTGTTTGCTGGAGGAGTAGTGGAGGACTCCAAAAGGATGGCACAATTCCATGAAAATCAAAAATACCACAACGGAGATATAATATTCCAAACCTCAAAATCTAGTCAAAGTAAAGCGATTCAATTGGCCACACATTCTAAGTACAGCCATATGGGCATAATCTATCAGATAGGTGCCGATTTTTTTGTGTTTGAGGCAGTACAACCCGTTAAGCTCACAAAACTATCGGATTGGAAGGCAAGAGGGAAAGATGGCCATTTTGTCGTAAAAAGATTAAAAAATGCGAACGAGGTATTAACCACAGAAACTCTTTCGAATATGAAGACAGTCGGGGATAGGTTTAAAGGGAAAAATTACGATTTATATTTTGAATGGACAGATGATGAAATTTACTGTTCAGAATTGGTCTGGAAAATCTATTTCGAAGCTACCGGAATTAAAATTGGAGAATTAGAAAACCTATCTGATTTTGACTTAACGGATAGGAGGGTGAAACAAAAAATGAAAGAGCGATATGGAAGTGATGTTCCCATGAACGAAAAGGTAATTTCACCGAAAGCAATGTTTGATTCCATTCAATTAATTACGGTAGAATCAAACTAAAATGATATTACTGGAAATAGTGGGTGAGGCAATCGTCCAAGCCTTATTAGAAGGAATAATTAAAGGGCTTTATTTACTTGGAAAAGCGTTTAATCGGTTTTAGTCTTTTTCTGTAAGACCCATTGTTTCAAGTGTGACTAAAACTTATATCCTAAATACACTAAAGAGAAACCGATTAGAATTACTAACCCTATATAACTCACTACACGCGTAAATTTAGAAGGTCTAAACGCTACCGGAATATCATCTGAGTGCATTACACTCAAATTTAGATAAGCTAATATTGGAGCGGTTAAAAATGAAATACTGGTGGCAAAATCCACCATTTGTTTCATGTTTTGAGTAAAGCTAGAAACCAATAATAAAGAACCCGATGCTAATACCAATAACCAGATAACATACGATTTATTAGATTTTGTTTTTGGAACGGGTTTATTAATTAAATACTGTGTAGTAGGAACCATAACACGCGTAATACCATCCATTACCGAAACAGTTGTACTAAACATAGTGGTAAAGGCCGCAATAGAAATAATTGGAGTAGCCCATGAACCTAAAGATTGCGTATAGGCTTCAATTATTTGACCTGAAAAAATGACTGCGTTTGGTGAAAGCTCTATTCCAGTATTGTGAAGCATAAAAGCACCTAATGCTACAAAGCATAACGCTAAAAATGCGGTTCCCCAATAGCCAATAGAGAAATCAAACATGGTGGATTTTAAATCGGGCTTTTCATTTAAAGACTTCGCTATAGTTTCTGACCAAACAGAATACCAAACCGAAATGTCGATTGGAGCTGGCATCCAGCCAATAAAGG
>CAXMPG010000061.1:0-1744 GCA_964195485.1 uncultured Desulfobacterales bacterium | reverse complement strand
AATGTTGATTTACCATCTACATACGGCCAAATTGCTCCAGATTCTTTCTTTAACACTTCTACTGGTGCCATTGCATGTTTTGGGCTGTCATGAAACTGACTGTATTCTTTATAAATTTCTTCAACATGGTTTTCTTTTGTATACGGAAATAAATCTCCATATCCCATACGCTTCGCCACTTCTATAAACATCCAAGCATCATCCGTAGTATCTCCCGGACCTTCTACCATTTTTTGCCAATATTGGGTTCTACGTTCAGAGTTTCCATAAAGTCCACCTTTTTCAATATGCCAAGTTGCTGGTAGAATTACATCAGCTACATCAGAAGTTGGTGTTGGAAATACGTCTGAAACTACTACAAAACAAGAATCTTTTTTCATTCCTTCGGTATATCGTTTTGTTTTTGGAAGTGACACCATCGGATTGGTGGCTTGGGTCCAAATAAATTTGATATCTCCTCTATCAACTGCTCTAAACATTTCTGTTGCATGATACGTTGGCTTCGAAGGAATTCGATCGACAGGAACTTTCCAAATGTCTGCTGCCATTTTTCTGTCTTTTTCATTCATTACCACACCATGAGGTAATTTGTGCGTAAAAGTTCCAACTTCTCTCGCGGTACCACATGCAGATGGTTGTCCGGTTAAAGAGAATGGACTATTACCCGGTTGTGATATTTTACCTGTTAATAAGTGAATATTATAGACTAAATTATTCATCCATGTTCCTCTTGTGTGTTGGTTCATTCCCATACACCAAAGAGACATTACTTTATTATTCGGATTTCCATATATATTGGCTAAATACTTAATGTCTTTTACAGATACACCAGAGTATTTTGCAACTTTTATTGGAGAATAGTCTTCTAAAAATAATTTGTATTCTTCAAAAGAAATTCCGGTAACTTCATCTTTAAAATTGAAATGATCTTCTGTTCCATAGCCGATGTTGGTTAATCCTTTTTTGAAATTACAATGTTTTTCAACAAACGATTTATTTACCCAGCCATTATGAATAATTTCATAACAAATGGCATTTGCAACGGCTAAATCGGTCTGTGGCTCAAACAAAATAGATTTATTTGATGCCATACTCGATCTGGTGGTTCGTGTTGCAAAATCTATAATTTTAGCCCCTCTGTTATTTTTATTTTCTAACATTCTTGAAAATAAAACTGGGTGCATCTCAGCCATATTATTACCCCATGTAATAAAATAATCGGCATGATCTATGTCTTCGTAACATCCCATTGGTTCATCAAGGCCAAAAGAGGTTAAGAATCCGGTTACTGCACTTGCCATACATAAACGGGCATTACAGTCGAGATTGTTAGTTCCAATAGCTCCTTTCATTAGTTTAGAAGCAATATAACCTTCAGGGATTGTAGATTGACCAGAGGTATACATTGCAACTGAATCTTTACCATGATTATCCATGGTTTCTTTCATCTTGCTTGCAACCAAATCTAGGGCATCATTAATTGGTGTTTTTACATAAGTTCCGTTTTTCTTAACCAAGGCATGTGTTAATCGATCTTTAGAGTCAATACACATAATTTGATGGTATCCTTTTACGCAAAGCAATCCTTTATTTACGCTAGAGTTAGGGTCACCTTTTACAGCAACGGCTTTACCGTTATCTACACCGACCATTATTCCGCAACCTACACCACAAAAACGGCAAGGGCCTTTTTTCCAATCTAAATCACCACCTTTAGGTAAATTTCGTTCTTGTTCTTCGGCAA
>CAXMPG010000060.1:0-33548 GCA_964195485.1 uncultured Desulfobacterales bacterium | reverse complement strand
CCAAACGGGATCCCAATAATTGTAATGCTAAATAATATTCCGAAAACCAGATGTGACAGAGCAATCCAAATTCCACCTGTAATTATCCAAAGTACATTCATAAAAGTAGATAAGCAGCCAGAGTTTGTTTCTGATTCACGTACTTCTGTACCGAAAGGCCAAAGGGCAACCAAGCCTAGTTTTAAAGTCTGAATACCAAATGGAATTCCAATAATAGTGACCATTAAAATCATGCTAGCCACAAAATATTCTATGGCCATTATTAGTCCGCCAAAAACTACCCAAATAAGATTCCCTATTGTTTTCATGATGTTAAAAATTAGAAAGCTAAGATATAAGAAATCCTACTTTCATCCTGTTTAATGGAGGTTTTGTGTTTAGCGGAAAAATAGTTCTTCCCAATTATGAGTGTTTAGTTTTTTAATTTCTAGTGAATTTGGTTATTGTATTCTAATTTAGAGAGAAATTTTTCATCAATAAAAAGCCTCCTTTGCATACGCAAAGAAGGCTTCTAAAATTAAAACAACCTCTTGTTTATTTGTCTGCTGCGAATTTAACAGCTAACGTTTTTTGAATATCTGCAGGTACTGGTTCGTACGCATGGAATTCACTAGAATAACTAGCCATGCCATGTGTTAATGAACGTAAAGTAGTACTGTATTTATTCAATTCTGCTAATGGTATATGTGCTTGAATAAGTTGGTTTCTACCCTTAGATTCAATACCCATAATGATAGCTCTACGACTTTGTAAATCAGTCATTACTTCACCCACTACAGATTCAGGAGCGCGGACTATCACATTTTGGATTGGTTCCAAAATTTTTGGTGCTGCCTCTTCAAATGCTTCTTGGAATGCATGCGCGCCAGCTAATCTAAATGAAATCTCATTTGAATCTACCGAGTGCATTTTACCATCGTAAATAACAACTCTTACATCACGTACATATGAACCTGTAATTGGACCAACTTCCATTTTGTCCATAATACCTTTCATGATTGCAGGTAAGAAACGTGCATCAATTACACCACCTACAATAGAACGTACAAAGTGTAATTTTCCACCCCAAGGTAGATCTACATATTCTTCTCCACGTACTGGATGCTTTGTTGGTGAAGACATGTGTTCATACCATGGTTCAATGTCCATATAAACCTCTGCAAACTGCCCAGAACCACCTGATTGTTTTTTGTGTTTGTAGAACGCAGATGCTGATTTTTGAATTGTTTCTCTGTATGGGATTTTTGGATCCTCAAAACTGATGTCCATACCATGAATATGTTCCATAGTCCATTTTATTACCGATAAATGAAGTTCCCCTTGGCAATAAATAATAAGTTGTTTTAACTCTTTAGATTGGTCATAGGTGACGGTTTGGTCTTCAGCCGTAATTTTCTTTAAAACCTCTCCAATTTTCTCGTCATCTTTACGTGTATTTGCCACAATTGCAGTACGAATACGAGATGATGGAAATTTGATTGGTTTTAATCCAACATTATCATTTTTAGAACTTAATGTATGATTGGTGTCGGTGTTTTTAAGTTTTAATGTCGCACCAATATCACCAACTACTAATTTTGTTACTGGATGACGCTCATGTCCGTCCATGATGAAAAGTTGGTTAATGCTCTCATTCTCATCGGTAGTATGATTGATTAAATGGTCTCCTTGTTTTACCGAACCAGAAATCACTTTAAAGAAAGATAGTTTTCCTAAATTAGGCTCAATAATAGTTTTGAAAACAAATAATACGGGAGGTCCATCTAATTTATAGGCTATTTCGTGATCATCATCCGTGATTTCAGGAAGCATGTCAATTGCCGAAGGAGCAACATTATCAATAAAGCCCATTAAACGACCTGAGCCCATATCTTTTTTAGCCGATAAACAAAACACTGGGAAAACGTCATGGTTTGTCATTCCAATCTTTAATCCTTCCCGTAATTCGTCTTCAGTTAAATTTCCTTTTTCAAAATAAAGCTCCATTAAAGCTTCATCATTTTCGGCTGCCTTTTCCACTAATTCGTTATGTAAACGATTTGCTTTTTCAAGCTCCTCTGCTGGAATTTCCAATTTTTCAGGTTTGCCACCATCTGGTCCAAACTTATAGAGTTTCATTTTCAACAAATCTATAATTTGGTTAAATCCTTCGCCTTCATTAACCGGGTATTGCATTTGGGTAACCGCGCTTCCGTAATGGTCTTTCAGAGAGTCTAAAGATATTTGAAATTCAGATTTTTCGTGATCAATTTGATTAATAGCAAAAATGAGGGGCTTATTGTAATGCTCCACATGGTTCCAAATTAGATCGGTACCCACTTCTACTCCGTATTGCGAATTGATGAGCATTAAGCTCGTATTTGCTACACGCAAAGAAGAAACCACTTCGCCAACGAAATCGTCTAATCCAGGAGTATCAATAATGTTGATTTTGTAATTTCTCCATTCGGTATGGAGTAGCGTTGCGAATACAGAGCTTTGACGTTCGTGTTCTATTTCATGGTAATCAGAAACAGTGTTTTTATCTTCCACAGTTCCTCTACGTTTAATCAAACCTGCTTCAAAAAGCATAGTTTCGGCAAGAGTAGTCTTGCCTGATTTCGAGGATCCAAGCAGTACGAGGTTTTTTATGTGTTTTTCATCAAATACTTTCATGACATTATGTTTTAAGTGTATAATAAGCGGGGTATTTATGGTATCCCGTGATTTTTTAATTAGAGAACTAATCTATAAACTTAAAAAGTTGCAAATGATGCAATTATGTCAGAAAATTCTATGATATTAATTAGTGATTTTTTGATAAATATTTTTTATTTTATCAAGGGTAATTCTGAAGTTGGATTGAAGTATTCGATGTGACTTTAGAAGGCTATTCTTACATTAAGTCATCTAAGGCATCTTTCAGTTTTGGAAACTGAAGTTGGAAACCTGTATCGGTAATTTTAGCGTTAGAAACTCTACTTCCATACAATATCATATCAGCCATTTCACCAAGCATAAACTTCAATATTAATGAGGGTACATTAGGAGCCCAAATACTTCTGCCTTCTTTTTGGGCGAGTAGCTTAGTGAATGAATTGTTGGTTTGATGCTCAGCTGAAGTCGCATTATATGCCCCGTTCATAGTCACATCATTCAGCGATTTTATGTAGATATTACACAAATCGTCTATGTGGATCCAGGGCATAAATTGGTTGCCCGTTCCAAGCGCTGAACCCACGCCCCATTTAATGGGTTGTAGCATTTTACCTAATGCGCCTTCGTGCTGCGTAAGAACTACGCCAGTTCTAATTTGAACGGTTCTAATTCTTGGGTCAAAAACATTAGAGGCAGCTTTCTCCCAAAGCTGGCAGACGGTGCCTAGAAAATCATTTTCGGGGGCATCAGACTCCTTAAATATGTTTTTGGTGGTGATGGCTCCGTAATAGCCAACTGCCGAAGCAGAAATAAATGCTTTAGGTCCGAGGTTAAGTTCTTTAAGCTTTCGTTGTAAAAATTCTGTTGATTTTACCCGAGAATCAATAATGAGCTTTTTTCTTTCTGGTGTCCATCTGGAACCGGCAATATTTGCTCCCGCTAAGTGAATAATGAAATCGCTATTTCTGAGCGCCATTTCATCTACCTCTTCGTTTTTCCAGTTCCAGTAGAAAACAGGGAAGTTTGATTTATTATGCCTTACTTGACTTAAAATGGCCACGTCAAATCCTGCGCGTTTTAATTTCTCACATAAATGTTTTCCAATTAACCCAGTGCCTCCGGTAACAAGAACAGTTGCCATTTTTTATTGCTTAGAAAAATGCGGAACCCGTATTGGAGTGGATACTCAAATACGGGTTCTTCAAATTGGTTATTAATTATTTGCTTTTAAATCTGGTGCGGAACCTTTTTCTGGCTCAGAGCGCTTAATTAGACCTAAAGTTTCGCCCATATATCTTCCAAAATCACGCATGTCTTCTGCTTCTTTATTTAAGCCTGTAGCTTTCTCAAAAGTGTCAGCCATAGTCATGATGTTTTGGTAAGTGAATAACTTCATCTCATCAATAGTAAACTCTTTGGTCCACAAATCTACTTGTAATGCATTCTGTGCTTTGGCATCCCAAACCGACAAGAAAGAGGCGGTAACTTCACCTTCTTTTGCGCCATCAGTAGCTGACCAAAGAATTTTTTCGGGTACTAGGTTTTCGTCTAACGCAACCTCAATTTTTATTTCTGATTTTTCCATTATTGTGTTCTATCTTGGTTTGTATTTGGACTGACGCAAAAGTGTTTGAGCGTCTTCCATTTTCATTAATTCTTCTATGGTAACATCTGAATTAGTATCCATGTATTTCCGTACTATTTGCCAACCTATCCAGTATCCAATTTGCGCAGGTGATTCTTTCGGAAAGCCTGTTGAAAATGGCCCAGGGCCCGTTAAAGACCTTATTACGTGTAAGTCTGTGCTGTAAAGTTGTTGCTCTTCAATAATTTTGGACCAAACGGTTACTTCATTTTGTTCACACCATTCCATTTGATCTTTATGATACCCAATTTTTAAATGGTCTTCACCAAACGGAAATAAGGCATCCATTAAGTACATCGATTTACCGTAATTAATAATTTGTGAGAGCACATCGTCTTTTTTGATTACCGGCTCAAACTCGCTTAAAGCCCAACCACGCATCATGTCGTAAACCATATACTCCGGTTTACATTTACTGCTAATGTAGTGAGGTAATTGGGCTAGGGTATAGATTTCATTAGAGTCACCCAAATACATATCTAAACCCACACAGAGAATAGAATCCGTAACAATTATGTTTCTGTTTAGTCCGGCAACAGCGCTTACTACAACAGGTGTTTTCTTGTATGGAAAATAATAGTGGTAATAAGTAAATGCGTGCTCAATTTGTGTTTGAACACCCTGTAAATCGTAAAATGAGCTGTCTACATTTCGAAATAACTGATGTACATTTTTATCCGTTAAAAAGCCCATTACGTTTCTTTCATAACGTGGCGCATTAACGCTCCCAAAATTCATAACACGCCCGCTATAGAAACGATAAAAACTACCGTAAACGGCTATTAATGAGTCGTTGTATTCATCAAAACTTGGTTTAGTAGCTAATCCGGTAAGGTCATGTTCAAATCGTAACCACTCCACAGTAACGTTTTGATCGTTAACGTTCACATCAAATTTATTACTGTCACAAGAACTTAACCCGAGAATTAAAAACAATAGGGTATTGAAAATGTATGAAAACTTATACTTCATCCGATTGAATATATTCTACTTTTACACGTTATTTTGCAAATCTACAAAACAAACAAAGGTAACGATATGAGGAGTTTTAAATTTTATGTAATAGGATTATTAATTTTAGGCATTAATGCTGGATTGTCTGCTCAAGAAGATAAGAAAGTAGCGTTAGCTTTTACGGTTAGTCCATCGGTAGCATGGTTAGCGCCAACAAATGATGGATATAAATCTGAGGGTACTAAAATTGGATTTAAGTATGGACTGTTAATGGATTTTAGGCTTTTTGGAGTAGATAATTACAGTCTTACTTCCGGGTTAACGATGAATCATATTGGGGGGGGATTGATAGAGCCTTCTACTTTTGAAAACACGACTACTGGAACGGTTGTTTCTGCTAAAGATGCGGCAAATTATAAAATGACTTACATTGATGTTCCTTTTGCGATCCGGTTAAAAACGAATGAAATGGGATACAACACGTTTTATGCTGTTTTCGGTTCGGAATTAGGGTTCAATATCACGGCAAAAAAAGATGTTACGACCACGTATGGTAGTACTTCTACAGGTGAGGTTACCCAAGATGTGACGGGCGATATTAATTTGTTTAGATCATCATTGGTTATTGGTGCAGGTGTGGAGCGTAATATTTCTGGAAACACGAATTATCGAATTGGAGTAACTTACCACAATGGGTTAACCAACATATTGAAGGGAGATGCGTATAAGGTTGATCCGAACGGAAACACTTTAATTTCTGGTAATGCGGGCGTTTTAGATAAAAGTATTAATACCAAATTGAAGTTTGTAGAATTAAATCTATCCATAATTTTTTAGGAATCATGGATACTAAAAAGATTGCGGTACACATTGTTAGTTGGTTGAAAGACTATGCAGAGAAATCGCGTGTTAACGGATTTGTTATCGGAATCTCAGGAGGAGTAGATAGTGCGTTAACGAGTACTTTATGTGCGATGACAGGTTTGAAAACGGTAATGATAGAAATGCCTATCCATCAAGATGAAAGTCAGGTTTCACGCGGAAAAACGCATATAGAGTTTTTGAAAGAAAACTTTGCTAATTGTAGCAACTTAGAATTGGATTTAACGCAAACTTACGATCAGTTTTTAAATGAGCTTACCGGTAAAGCAAACGTGGATAAGTCGGAAGAGGTGAAGAACCTTACTTTAGGAAATACCCGTGCGCGTTTGCGTATGACCTCCTTATATGCCATTGCAGGTATTGAAGGTTTATTGGTGGCTGGTACCGGAAATAAAGTGGAAGATTTTGGCGTAGGATTCTTTACCAAATATGGGGATGGGGGAGTAGATATTTCTCCAATTGCTGATTTATATAAATCGGAGGTTTTTGAGTTGTCAGAGTATCTTGGCGTAAACGATGAGATTCTAACCGCTGCTCCTACCGATGGTTTATGGGATGATGGGCGTACAGATGAAGACCAAATTGGAGCTACCTATGCAGAGCTTGAAGATGCGATGAAAACCCACGAGATGTTTGGTGAAAACCCACCAAAATGTGAGTTCGAAAGTGTACGTAACGAAATAGTTTGGAAAATATATTTGAAACGGTTTAAGGCCAATCAGCATAAAATGAATCCCATTCCAGTATGTGAATTGCCGTGGGATTTAAAAGGATAACAAAATGTCATCTGCCACAAAAAATCATCAATTCTTACTTTCACCAAAAACAGATTGGTTAACTATTGGTGGGTTATCGATCCTATTATTTCCTATATTTTTCTTTTTAATTCCAAATGATAGCGACCTTTCAGGCAAAGCCGAATGGTTTTTATACGCGATAGCATTTGTAGTCAATTATCCGCATTTCACGGTAGCTTATCAATTGCTGTACAGTGATTACCGACATCTATTATTAAAAGATTTTCGGTTTATTTGGGCAGGAATCATTGTCCCAATATTGCTTTTCGTATATATCGTTTGGGCTCATTTTGCAAAAAGTGAGGCTATGTTAGCCTACTTTGTAGAGTTTATGTTTGTTATTGTAGGATGGCATTTTACCAAACAAGCATATGGCGCGGTAATGGTTACTTCTAGCATGAAAAAGTACTATTACAACTCTTGGGAACGGCATGTTTTAAAGTTCAATATGTATGCGCTGTGGATTACTTCTTTTCTGTCGTTTAACATTGGTGAAAAAACCTATGATTATTGGGGGATTAAATATTACTCGCTCAACTTTCCGAAGGTTGCGATACATGTAGCGTACGGATTAACGGCTGCGAGTTTATTCCTTTTTGCAGGGTTGATGCTATTTCGAATTGTAAAAACCAAAGAGTGGCCTCCACTAATTTCTATCATCAGTTTTGTAGCTATATATACGTGGTTCTTACCCATTATGTATGACCCTATTTATTTTTTGGCAGTCCCATTTTTTCACTCTATCCAATACTTCACATTTGTTTTAGCGTTAAAGAAAAACCAGATAGTGGCGCAAACAAATAGTAAAGATAAAGCCCTAAAAACGGCTATTGCATATGTGGCTTTTGCTGTTCTTACCGGAGTTTTATTTTTTGAAGGAATTCCAAGAGTGTTAGATGTAGCGGTAACCTATGATCATGAACTTTTTGGTGAGGGACTATTTTTATTCTTGTTTTCGGTGTTTATTAATATTCATCACTACTTTATTGATAACGTGATTTGGAGAAAGGATAACGAGTTAGTTAAGCGGCATTTGTTTAACTAGTATTTGTGTTTAAAGAAGTTTTCGTAATAGTCCAATTTCTTTATTTAATCTGCTTTAAGTAATGGCAACCTAGAAATGAAATTACCTTTGCGCAAATGCAAAAAATAGATTTCAGTTCAAGAGCCGTTCAAGTTTCTACCTTAGGGTTTTTATCTCTGATTTGGGGGAGTTCATTTATTTTAATGAAGCGTGGTTTAGAAGTTTTTCCTCCAAATGAAATAGCCTCTTTGCGTATCTTTTTAGTGTTTATTGTGTTGTTTCCAAGTACGATAAAACACTTCTCTTCATTGAGACCATCAAATCGTTGGGCATTTCTGGCTGTAGGGGTTTTAGGAAGTGCTTTCCCGTACTTTTTATTTGTTACCGCCCAAACGGAAATTAGCAGTTCTTTAAGTGGCATTTTAAATTCCTTAACTCCGTTATTTACACTCCTTTTTGCGTTGGCATTTTTCAAGCAAAAAATAAGATTGATTAGTATTTTTGGCGTCTCTTTAGGTTTAGTGGGAGCTATTGGATTAATCTATTTTTCTGCAGAACATGCCATAAATCAGAGCTTTACTATTTACATGGTTTTACCCATCATAGCTTCGGCTTCGTATGGGTTGAATGTGAATATTGTAAAAACGTATTTGCAGCATATTAACCCGGTGGCAGTAACCGCATTATCATTTGCATTAGTAGGTCCCTTTGCCGGAATTTATCTCCTGTTTTTCTCCGATTTCACCACACATATTCAACAACCAAATGGGTTGGAAAGTTTCGGGTATATTTCCATTTTGGCCGTTTTAGGTACTGCTGTAGCGGTATTGATTTTCAACATGCTGATTAAACATACCACCGCTTTGTTTGCGTCTTCGGTAACCTACTTGATACCAATTATAGCCATTCTTTGGGGGGTACTTGATGGGGAAGATTTCAACGTAATCCAATTGCTTTTTGTAGGAGTGATTTTAGGTGGAATTAGCTTAATAAAAAGCGCTAAATAGTGTTTTTATTAAAACGGTAATATCTTTTTAATAAACCTATTAACTAAAATTTCTTTGTTAATTTTGCAATCCTAAAAACAGAAAATATGACAACAGGAACAATAAAAACAGCAAAGGGTGACATGAAAGTAGAATTCTACGATAATGATGCTCCTAATACCGTTGCTAATTTTGTAAAATTAGCTAAATCAGGATTTTATAATGGATTAACTTTTCATAGAGTAATACCGGATTTTGTAATTCAAGGTGGATGTCCGGATGGAACTGGTGCAGGTGGACCTGGTTATGAAATTGATTGTGAATTAACGGGTGAAAACCAATTTCATGATAAAGGAGTGCTTTCCATGGCTCACGCAGGTAGAAATACAGGTGGTTCTCAATTTTTTGTTTGTCATAGTCGTAATAATACTGCGCACTTAGATCGTCAACATACTTGTTTCGGTAAAGTAGTAACAGGCTTAGAGGTAATTGATGCTATTAAAGGTGGTGATAAAATCAACGAAATTGTGATCGATTAATTTCAATCGCTAAAAAATACTGGGCCCGATATCCGTAATGGATATCGGGCTTTTTTTTGCCTAATAATCAAAAAAGAAGTCCTTTTTTGCATGATAAACAGCCATTAATTGTTTGGCGTAATCAGACTGGATTTCCAGTAAATGAATTACATCAGTAGGCATTTCTTTTTTGCCCGTTTTATCTCGCCTGATATTTTGTACGGAAATATACTGAACTTCATCTCCTTCGTGATAGAAAATGGTGACCCTACTAAAGTAGTTTACACTTCCATTTCTTAATGTTTTCAGGAGTTCTACTGGATGGGTGATTAGCGATTGTGTAAATGCCTCTTTTAATGCGATTGACTCAAAATCTTTATGAAGAGTGAATTTCTTATACCAAGAATTGGTGATAACAGAAAAAGGGGAGATGGGTTGGCTTTTTACCATCATGGATGGTATGAGAATGATGATTACTAATTCAATAATCCAAATGATGGTTAATGGCCAACCATTGATAACGATGCTACCTATAGCCCAATCGCCCACCGCGTGAACATCAACAATAATTTGTGCTACTAGCCACGGTTTAAATACTAAGGTAGGGTTGATAAAGTAGGCTTCAAAAAAATCGCTTCCTTCTACAAAAAACAAAATATAGACTACCCACTGAAAATAGTATGCCGCTAATCCACTTACTAATGCCGCTCTAATTGAAATTCTTCGGTTAACTACTTTTAGGATTTTACTTAAAATTCTTACGCTATAGCCAATTACAATTCCAAAACCGAGGGTGATAAAAAAGTTGAAATAAATAACAGGAATGGTGGCGATTAAAATTCCGTAAAGAATGCTGATTACGAAAGCGACTGCAAGGGAGATGGAAAAGAGTAAAGTAACATTTAAGGAATTAGGTTGAATAGGGGTTTGGTACGTTTTTATCATTTCAATGAATTTTGTCTTTTCAAGTTTTTGGAATTAAAAGGTAAAGGTAGTAATAACAACAAAAGTCCAATCCAAATTAATGGATTGGACCTTCATAAGATGTATGTATAAAAAAGGATAATTCTTAATGAAACCGAAACCGAGATACCGTTTTTCTCACAATCCGTTATTTTATCTCGGTTTTGGTTAGTTTAATTATCTATGTGGATAATTAAAATCGGTAAATAATTCCTGCGTTTACGCCATAAAACAAGTATTTCTGATAGTGACTGGAATTACTTTTGTACATGGAGTTTAAATTCATTTTCATTTGTGGACGCGCACTTAACTGCCAATGTTCTGATATACTATAAGCAACCTGTGTGCGTAATAAATAGTTGTACTGAACAGAATTAAACAATTTTTTTGATGCGCTCTGTTCCTGAACATTATCATTATCCACCAACACCATACCTGAAGAGCCAGCAAAAAATCCAAAAGAAGCTCCGGAGGCTACTTGAAAATTCCAACGGTTTACCGCTATATTATAGGTAAGTAATACGGGGATTTCTATCAATCTTATTTGATGCTCACTTAATAGTTGAGCGCTTGAAGTATCAATTTTCGTCACCCAAGCAGTATCTGTTATGGTATCTTGATACGGCTCGTAATAGTGCCATCCACCTAGAAACCATGTTCTATCTTGAACGGTAATTTCACTTGTGGTATAATCCCAATAGCTATGGTGTACAGGGTTTAAGTAATTATATGTTTGACTCTCTGTCGTATGATTATAAGACAACCCAATCTGAGCTCCCCAATGGGGTTTAAAATGGTATTCTAAGCTAAGCTCTATGTTTTTGTCATGCGCACTAGTGCTTATTCTATTTGGTGCTGTTTCGAGGTTTTGACTCCACATGTACCCAGTCGAGATAAGTATAGAGAATGGGCGGTTTAATGACTTTAACTCTTCGTATTCTATTGGGTTTAAAGAATACGCACCTTCATTATCTTTCAAATAAGAGTTCTGTTTAGTTTTCATAAAACCTAGCGATAACTCCTGCTTTCTCAATGATGAAAAGGACATTGTTTCTATTTCTGGCTTTTGAGAATCAAAAGAATTAGGATTGGCCTCTTGAGAATTGACTTGATTCGCCATACTCTGTTCTTTGTTCGTAGCAAGCCCTTTTTCGGTAGGTGTTTTATTTGATGAATTTTCACTACCCGGGTTAAGACCTATAACAGCTGTTTCTGCAACTAATTCAGCGGTGTTTTTAGTGCTTTGGTATGTAGGATTTGCAGATTTAGAAGAAGACTCATTTAGTTCGCTTTTAACCAAAGAAGGATTAGATTCATTTATGTTGGGTGTGTTTAATGAGGTTGTTTTTTCATCTTCGTCAAACGTGTTGGCATTAGTGGCAACTGGGTTGTTATTATCAACGCTTTTATTTCCAGTTTTAGCGTTTGATATGGCTTCTGAAAGCATTGCTTGAATGGTTGATTCTTCGGAGGTATTGGCAGCCGCTAAAGGACTATTGTCAATCGCTGCAACGGTACTTACTTCAATGTTTGAATTACGCTGTTTATTGGTAGTTGTGTTTAGGTTTTTTTCCGTCTTTAATTCATTTGGTGATGTAGAAATTTGGTTCTCAGTTATTGAAATTTCCGTTTGATTTTCTGGTAGGTTCGCAGTTATGTTGTTTTCTGGAGTAGTGTCAGAAAACCACACAACACTAGCTATTAGTACTGAAATCACGCCAGTAATAAAATAGGGTCTGGTGTAAAATGGAACCAAAGCAGGTGCCTTATATACCTGTTTGGTCGACTCCCAAAATGCGGGGTCGAATGCGTGTTCTTTGGCGCTGTACGCGTCTTTGAACAGGTTGTCTAAATTATCGTCACCTCTACTCATATGGCGATTGTTTTATTAATGTTCAACGAATTGGTAATTAGTGTTTTTAGCTTTTTTCTGGCTTCTGCTAAATGCCATTTTGATGTTCCTATTGGAATTTCAAGTAAGTGTGATATCTCTTTGTGACTATAACCATCAATTGCAAAGAGGTTGAAAATTTCTTTTTGGGTTTGAGGTAATTCATGAATAAGTGCTTTGATATGATCTTCATCAATTTGCTCTTTTATTTCATTAATCGAATACGCCTCAAACTCTTCGCTTCCCGGATTAAACTCCGAAGGAATAAATAATTCTTTGTTTCTTTTTTGAAGGGTGTACTCATTAATAATGGTGTTAATCATTATTCTTTTTATCCATCTATCCCAAGGCACGTCTTCTTTGTACTTGTCTAGGTTTTGGGTGATGCGATGAAATGCTTTGTTTAATACTGGAGCTGACTCTTCTTTGTTACGGAAATACCTGACACAAACCGACATTAGGTCAGAAAAACAGTGCTTATACAATTCGTAAAAAGCCTTTTCCTTTCCTTTAATGCACTGTTGAATTAGTTCTTGATCCACCGCCATAAAGTAAAACCAACCAAGCTGCCACATACCAAAGAGCAACTTGATTGGTTGATAATTAAGTTGTTATTTTATAAATCTATAGATAGCAGTGTCGCCTTTGTTTTCAATAGAAAGTAAATATATTCCAGTAGTATATTTAGAAGTGTTTAATTCAACTACTCCGCTAGAATTAACCGTTTCAAGTGAAATCACTTTTCCAGTAATATCCATTATTTTAACAGAAACCGTTCCTGATAAAGCATTCCCTAAATCAATTTTTAAATAATCAATTACTGGATTTGGATATAATGTAATGTTCGCAAACTGCGGTAATTCAACTAATCCAGTAGCAATAGATGCATCAACAGAAGTAGTATTAACTTCAATTAGAATTTTATCTGTTCCAACTTGATTTGCAGAAAGAACAATGGTGATTGGGTTGGTTGTTTTACCGGCAATTTCTGGATAAACCACATACGTTCCGTAAGCCAAATCAGGGATATTAAATGCACCTGTATTATCGCTATACTCATATGCAACGGGATCTCCTGCTACATTCGTAATCAATATTAAAATATCTGAGATTGGATCGCCTACTTTATTTGCTCCTTGACTTACTAGACCACCAATAAACCCTGGTCCTCCAGTATTAGTTCCAGCAACTAATTCAATGTCGATGTTGTTTAAGTATGGTGCACTTAAAACTACATCTGTAGCAAATGCCCATAATAACTCTCCAACCAGAGCACCTGTTGGTGATGTGGCATGGTAAGAAGGTAAATAACTAGAATAATCAGTAGATACAGGACTTAAAGCGGCCTTTACTAAATATGTTCCGTACGCAACGTTTGCGAAATAATACATTCCCATTGAATCTATCATGGTAGTATCAACAGCACTTAAAACACCATTTGAATCGTTGGTAATTAAAAATACTACACCTGCATCAGCGTAAGAATTTCCCATGTTAATAACACCAGAAATAATACCGTTGGTAGGGTTAGAAATACTAATAGTAACTGTAGTAAAAGAACTGTCTACACAAGTGCTTGGAATTACTCTTGCACATGATACGGTATAAGTACCTGATGTAGTATACGTATGGCTTGGGTTTGAAGATGTGGATGAATTACCATCACCAAACGACCAAGAATAGGTAGCTGAAGGGTCTGGGAAATTTGGAGTGAACTGGTAGTTAGCTCCTGAATTAGTGGTTGTAAATGCGGCATCACATGTTACTCCTGTTCCAATTGAAACTAAAATAGAATCACAATAAGTGTCTGTACAAACGCCATTCGGTCCTGTTATGGTTAAACAAGCATTATATACACCAGAAGCATTATAAGTATGAACTGGGTTTTGAGCTGTAGATGAGGTTCCGTCACCAAAAGCCCATAAGTAAGTTGCTCCTCCAATTGGGAAAGAAGGAATAAATGCAACCATTCCACTACTATCAGAATAGGTAAATGAAGCATCACATGTCGTTGACCCAATACCGGTAACTGCTACCGTGTTAATAACGGTATCTGAACACCAAATACTATCATATAAAATACATTGTACATTATAGGTTCCGTTTGCAGTATAGGTGTGACTTGGGGCTAAACTAGACCAGTTGGTAGTTCCATCGCCAAAATCCCAGCTATAAGAAAAATACCCTGGAGGAGCTGTTGGAGTACCTGTAGGAGTAAATGTAAATGTTGGAGATGTTCCGGTAGTGTTAAAAGCGGCACTACAAGTGCTTCCACCGGTTACCACTGCTTGAATAACCATGGTGTCAATATCGCCACATATATTTAAACTATCACTAAAGTATCCAGTAACAGTGTATGCACCAGAAGCTGTAAAGGTATGATTGGTTGTTTGTCCGCTTCCGTATGTTCCATCGCCAAAATCCCATGAGTGCATTTGCATGGCTGAAGTTGGGTTAGTAGATGTAAACGTGAAAGTGGCACCTGAACCTGATGAACTTATTGTTCCCGTACATTGTGCATTTCCCCACGTAGAAGCGAGAAGCGCAATGGCTAGAAATAAAACGGAGTTGAATTTTTTCATAGTTTTCGTTTTAGTGATGTTTTAAAATTGATTTAATGTCGACTATCATATACATAGACAAGATGAAAACAACCATTGGTTGGTGAATGACTAAAAAAAAGTAAAAATAGTTGTTTAAAGGCTTAATTTACTTGGTTTTAACAAGTCATTTATATGGCATGTATATTGTTAAGTGCGACCTCAATAATTGTTAATTTTTGTTTTGAAGTACCTCAACTATTTAATATTTATAGCTATGTTTGACACTGAAGAACAAAACTTTATTCTTTCATCCTTAATTTTACCTTTTTATGAAAAATGCTACTTTAACCATGCTTTTAAGCATTCTAACTCTTTTTTCTTTAGCGCAAGATTCAGCCAATTCCACATTTAAAATAAAAGAGTATTCTTTACGAGATTATGTGGCTCCTGATATTAAATTTAAGCAATTGAATTTAGGTACAAAAATGGAAGGGTACGGAAATCAGGACGGAGACAGTAAATACAATCGCATAAATGGTAATGTAACTGTTGGTTTCAATAACTATACTAATCTCACTAATTATCAAGGGAATTCAAATGCATATTTAAGATATCAAGGATACTATAACTCCTCTTCACGAGATACTACCGTAATTAATAAAATTGGAAATAGCAATTTGAGCTTAAGTTATGGAGGTCAAAATAGGTGGTATAATTCCAGTAATAGGTTCATAGCCATTCACCCAGGTATTGGATATTCATATAGGGATAATAGTCAAAGTTATTTGTATGATACCTTATTGAATACGAGTATAGAAACAGGGCATTCCCTTCATCCGTCTTTCATAGTTTCTGTAGGTACTGGAAGAATTCAACCTGTAACAGCTGCAAGGAGAGCTATGGATGTGTTAATCTCACTTGAAAAATACAATCGTTTGTCTAAATCACCAACAGTGGCCGATATTGACTCTCTTGCTAAAATAGCGAATACAGTTGCCTATAAGCGTTTTTATGATGGCAGGTTTAAACGAGTGTATCAGTTAGAAGAAATTGATAAAGGCATAAAAGAACTCGGGTTAGTAGAGAATGCGGATATGGTGTATGCCGCAAATCTAAGTGACATTTGGGGCTATGGAAGAATCTATTCTAGAGGTTCGGGAACCAGGTTTGAAACTGGTTTAGCTAATGTTTTTGGATATGATTATGAACGTTCTCGAAGTTCAGGAAACGATAACGTAACGGAAAACTCCAATTATGGAGGATATGTTTTTGTGAGTTGGTTAAAACAAGTTCCTCTTTCCTATGCCTGGCAATCTGATTTTTCAGTTGATCTGTCTGCTGGAATGATGGTAAATAATGGGTTAGGAACCAATATGTCTTATACAACAGATACGGTAACGATTGCATCTGAAATGCTAAATATGTCGTATTCCCTAGGTTTTTACCCAAATACAAGAACGTTTGTTTCTGTAAGCCCTTTTGTAAGTATTTCAGCAACGCAATGGAATCAAAATGATGAGAAAGAGGAAAAAACTGGAATAAATACGGGAGTGAATCTAAATAGCTACTATTATGTTTCCCCTAGATTCAGATTTAGTTTATACGGAGGGTTTACTTTCCTTTCGGATGATTACTTTAATCAAACACCCTTTCCATCTTATCAAGTATCAAACACTTATGTTAACAGGAATGGAGTTGAAAATATAACTGGAACCAATAGTTTTAGATACAATTATCAATTAACCATAAGCTACGCCATCTTCTAGATCTTCTTCAATTCCCTACTTATCCTTATTAAACCAAAAAGAGCCGCTTTAAGCGGCTCTTTTTATTTATCTGTCTTGGTACATATCTTCGTAGTACTTCTTATAATCTCCAGAAGTTATATTGTCCATCCACTCTTGGTTATCCATATACCAATTAATGGTTTTTTCGATGCCTTCTTCAAATTGTAAAGATGGTTCCCATTTCAACTCATTCATCAATTTTGAAGAGTCAATGGCGTAACGTAAATCGTGGCCAGCTCTATCGGTTACGTAAGTAATTAACTTTACAGAAGTACCAGGTTCACGACCTAGTTTGCTATCCATTGCTTTACAGATAACCTTGATGAGGTCAATGTTAGTCCATTCGTTTTCACCACCAATATTATATGTTTCTCCGTTTCTTCCTTGGTGAAAAATCATATCTATAGCACGTGCATGGTCCACTACATATAACCAATCACGAATATTTTCTCCTTTACCGTATACTGGAAGTGGTTTATTATTACGGATGTTGTTAATGAATAACGGAATCAATTTTTCAGGAAACTGATTAGGACCGTAATTATTAGAGCAATTTGAAATTACAATTGGCATCCCGTACGTATCATGGTAGGCACGAACAAAGTGATCAGAACTTGCTTTTGAAGATGAGTACGGACTATGTGGGTCGTATGCCGTTGTTTCTACAAACATTCCTGTTTCACCTAAAGAACCGTAAACTTCATCGGTACTCACATGGTAGAACAGTTTGTTTTCAAAGTTGTCTTTCCAAATATGTTTAGCGGCATTCAATAAATTAACCGTTCCAACTACATTAGTCATCACAAACTCAATAGGATTTGAAATAGAACGATCCACATGGCTTTCTGCCGCTAAATGAATTACAGAGTCAAATTGATGTTCGTCAAAAATGCTTTGAATGTATTCCGCATCCACAATATCACCTTTTAAAAAGGTGTAATTAGGTGCCTTTTCAATATCACGTATGTTTTCTAGGTTACCCGCGTAGGTTAATTTGTCTAGATTGTAAATATGGGAATCAGGGTAATTTTGAACGAATAATCGTACTACATGACTTCCTATAAATCCGGCTCCACCGGTGATTAGTATCTTGTTACTCATGGTTTATTTTTGATTACTCAAAATTAATAATTCTTCTGCCTAGAATTACGGGTGTAGCGAAAGAAACAATAAAGTAATAACTGACGACTTAGGTCAATAAAGAGATAGGTTTTAACCTATAACGATTTTCCTTTTTTATATAAAGGCACTGAGCTACATGGTTCTCCAAACATAATAGAGTTGGCAAACGGTTTTAGTTTAGAAATATAACTAACGTATGCTTGTTGTGGAATAGGTAGGTGTCCACAACCTTTAACAATAACTTTAGAACCTTCATATTGACTAAAGTCGTGGGTAGCATAAAAGTCTTCAAACAATACCGTTTCTAATGTTTCTTGGTTTCCATAAACAGCTTTTTTTGCAAAAGGCTCTATGGCAACCGCTAGGAGTAAAAATGCCCATGATGGAATAATTACATCTGAGGTGCATGTAATTGCAACAAACTGATCTTGGTATTGCGCCCAATCATGATTTTTCACGCTTTCACGAAAATCATTTTCCTTTAGAATTAAACCTTCAAAAAGCCAAGGTTTTAAATCAAAAGTGGTGCGCTTGCCTTGCGGGTAAAAAGCGGCTAAATCAATTTGAACAAGACTACTTTTTTCAATTCTGTTTATAATTTCTGCCATTGGTTTATTTTCTTAAAAGTGGAGTCGTAAAGGTACATTTTCACACACAATTGAGGGTAAAGGTTTTTTGTTATAGGAGTATTATTAACTTTCGAAAAATTATTTGCAATGGATGATATGCATAATAACCCCAAGGAAACAAACGCTTCTTTGGAAGTGGTAAAAGAAGACGTAAAACAGCGCGTTTCAGGTCTGTTTGAATCGATACGCGTATTCTTGGTTTCTTTAGTTAGCATACGAGATGAAATTGATTTCGAAGGGGCTCCAAAACGAATTGAGGACGGAATAAAGTTTCAAGGCTTCAATGTGTGGGTTTTGATATTCTCTATTTTTATTGCATCTATTGGACTTAATTCAAATTCAAATGCGATAATAATTGGAGCCATGCTTATTTCTCCGTTAATGGGGCCTATTTTGGGGGTAGGTTTTTCGCTAGGAACAAATCGTTTTGATCTATTGAAACGCAGTGCGCTTAATTTTGTAATAATGATGTTGGTTGGGTTAATCACTTCATGGTTGTATTTCTTACTTACTCCTTTAGATAAAGCAGATACCGAGATTTTGGCACGTACCTCACCTACTATTTTAGATGTTTTGGTGGCCATTTTTGGAGGTCTAGCTGGTGCGATTGCGGGTATGCGAAAGTCAAATACCTTGACTGTCATTCCGGGTGTGGCTATTGCTACCGCTTTAATGCCTCCGCTTTGTACAGTGGGTTATGGAATTGCGACTTGGCAACCTGAATTTGCGTTTGGGGCAATGTATTTGTTCTTATTGAACTCGTTAATTATTAGTGTAGCCACTACTATTTTTGTGCGGTTTGCGCGATTCCCATTACATACGTTTGTAAATAAGAGAAAAGAAAGAAAGGCAAAGCAACTTATTACCTTGTTTATGATTTTATTGATTGGTCCAAGTATTTGGTTTTTTATTACAGCTACTCAGAAATCCATTTTTGAAACGAACGCAAATAATTTTGTGGATGAAGTGGTACGCCAACCGAATAGTTTTTTAATCACAAAGAACATTGCTTATCAAACCGATTCCATACCTAAAATTGAAGTTTTGATTGGGGGGAAGACCATTTCGACCGCAACTATTTCAGAATGGAAGGAGCAGTTAAACACCTATAATATCTCAAATACTGAATTTATTGTAATTCAGGATGTGCATGATGAAATGTTGTCTGAAACCATTGAAGAGTTGAAGCAAAACTCTACGAGTCAATCAGAACAAAATAAAACAGTTCTCAATGCGGTAATGGCAGAAAGAGTCAACGATAATAATTATAAAGATTCTGTAATAACTGCATTAGAGCATGAAATTCAATTTAGAGATTCAATGGAAATGGAGTACCGTCAAATATCAGCAGAGCTACATAGTATGTATTCTGGAATTGACCGATTGGCTTTTGGTAAAATTGTGGAAGAAGCAGAAGGGAAGTTAGATACTATTCCAACGATGTTTATTAATTGGTCTAGAAAGGTGGGTACATCGACACGGAACGCCCGACTTAAAAAAATTAGGGCGTGGCTTCCTGTACGCGTGAAAAGTGATAAAATATCTGTGAAACAGTATATTCCTTAAAGAAAAAAATGACCAAAGCCTTTTAAAGACTTTGGTCATTTTTTTTAAAGCATGCCCAATTCTAGCATCGCTTCTTCACTTAACATATCTTTAGTCCAGGGTGGCTCGAAAGTAATGTCGACATTTGCTTTGGATACATCATGAATCCCGGCTACTTTATCTTCAATTTCTTGTGGTAATGATTCTGCTACTGGACAATTTGGGGTAGTCAAAGTCATTAAGACATTTACCGAATAATCATCGTTGATTTGCACATCGTAAATCAACCCAAGTTCGTAAACATCAACTGGAATTTCAGGGTCGTAAATGGTTTTCATCACACGGATGATTTCATTCCCTAAAAGTTTTTTACTCATTATTGGTGTTCCCATGATCTATTTCTCTTGATTTTGCTTCGCTCTATATGCTAAAGCAGTCATTTTAATTTTATTAACCATCGATACTAAACCGTTGGCTCTATTTGGCGAAAGGTGTTCTTTTAATCCAATTTTTTCTAGCGCATAAAGCTCAGTTGTCGCAATTTCTTGCGGGGTATGACCTGAAAATATACCTAACAATAACCCAATTATTCCTTTCGTAATTATAGCGTCAGAATCGGCATTGAAAATCAGTTTTCCCTCTTCTTCTGTGGCGGTTAACCACACATTACTCTGACAGCCACGAACAATGTTTTCGTCTGTTTTATCGCTATCTGTTAAACCTTTCAAATCTTTACCGTAGTCAATGATGTTCTCATACTTGTCCATCCATTCATCAAACATGGAAAATTCTTCAATCAGCTCGTCTTGTTTTTCTGTAATAGTCATTTCAATTCTTATTCTAACATGCGTTTAGCTCTCAAAACTCCAGCAATAAAAATAGCTACTTCTTCTTTGGTATTGTAGATAGCAAATGATGCTCTTACCGTTCCAGGAATATCAAATCGAGTCATTAACGGTTCGGTACAATGATGTCCGGTTCTTACTGCAATTCCTAATTGGTCTAAAATCACACCCATATCATACGGATGAATGTCACCAATTAAAAAAGATACCACACCCGCTTTTTTCGCGGCTGTGCCGATAAGTCTAATACCATCAATTTTCAGCAATTCTTCGGTAGCGTAATCATGCAGCATTTTTTCATGTGCGGCAATATTTTCAATTCCGTGTTCTTCTAAAAAGTCAATGGCTGCTCCAAAAGCAATAGTATCTGCAATATTAGGTGTACCTGCTTCAAATTTAAATGGTAAATCAGCATACGTGCTTTCCAACAAGCTGACTGATTTTATCATTTCACCACCTCCGTGATATGGAGGCATTTTTTCTAATAATTCTGCTTTTCCGTATAGAAAACCAATGCCGGTAGGACCGTACATTTTATGTGCGGAAGAAGCGTAAAAGTCGCAATCTAATTCGGCTACATTTACTTTGGTATGCGGCAAGGCTTGTGCACCATCTAATAATACCACAGCGTCAAACTCATGTGCTTTATCAATGATAAATTTTACGTCATTGATCGTGCCTAGCGTGTTTGAAACGTGTGAAACACTTACAATTTTGGTTTTATTAGAAAGTAGCTTTACGTATTCATCAAGTTCTAACTCACCTTCATCAGTGATTGGAATGACACGAAGTTTAGCCCCTGTTTTTTCACACCACATGTGCCAAGGCACCATGTTTGAATGGTGCTCTAGCGTAGAAATAATTACTTCGTCACCTTCTTTTAAATTTTCAGCGCCATAGGTAGAAGCAAATAAATTTATAGCTTCTGTTGTTCCGCGTGTGAAAATGATTTCTTTTGATTCTGCACCAATCCAGTTAGCCAATTTCTCACGGACATCTTCATAACGTGAGGTAGCGCGCTGGCTTAAAGTGTGCACACCTCTATGAATATTAGCGTGCTCTCTCATGTAGTAATTCGAAATCGTATTAATTACTGAAAGTGGTTTTTGTGAAGAAGCCGCATTATCCAAATATACCAATGGTTTCCCGTTGATGGTTTCATTCAAAATCGGGAATTCTTCGCGAATTTTTGCTATGTCCAATACGTTTTTCAAGTTTAAAGTTTTGCACTTTTATCAGCTACCGCTTCCAATACCACATCCTTAAAAGACGCGATATTTACATTGGCAACTGCATCAGCTGTAAAGGCTGAAACTAATAATTTCTCTGCTTCTGTTTTACGAATTCCACGTGCCATCATATAAAATAAGGCATCGTCATCTAATTGACCAATCGTTGAACCATGCGAACACTTTACATCATCTGCATAAATTTCTAATTGCGGACGAGAATAGGCATTAGCATCATCGCTCAATAAAATGTTGCGATTGGTTTGAAAAGCATTAATGATTTGCGAATCCTTACGCACATAAATCTTTCCATTAAAAACGCCAGTAGCTTTATCGCTCATCACGCCTTTGAAGGTTTGATTTGAATTACAATGTGCTGCTTTATGATCCACAATTACGCGGTAATCAGCAATTTGCTTGTTGTTCAGGATGTATGTCCCGTTAGCGGTAGTTTCACAATTCTCGCCTAAAACAGTAACATACATATTCTTACGTACCATTTTACCTCCAAAAATGTAAGCGCCAATATTTACGTTACTGTTTGCGTTTTGATGCGCAATGGTGGTCGTAATAGATTGTGCTTTTTCGCCATCTTGATGGTAATCAAACCAATTGAAATTAGCGTTTTCACCTACAAGAATACTATTGAAATGATTCGAAAATGAAACTTCATTATCTCCTTCAAAAAGGTTGATAAATGTAGCTTCAGCACCTTCGTTTACTTTGATGTAATTACGATGAGCTACGGAAACGTTTTCGCCAGTGGTCATGTGAATGATATACACCGGAGACTCAATTTTCGCGTTTTTTGCTACTTCAATAAAAGCACCGTCCGTAAAAGAACTTTGGTTTAATAAGGTGAAAGCTTCCAATTCGTTTTCCCAAGATGTAGGGAAATCAGATAGGTTGTTTTCCGTTACTTTATCGCTAGATAAACATGCAATAGAAATGTTGTTATCTGTTGGTAGAATACTTAGCGCTGGATTGATATATCCGTTTACAAAAACAATTCTTGGGTGATTTTCAATGAGCTCTAAGGTAGACTCAGAAAGCGTATTGATTTCTGCTTTAGCCGATTTGAACTCCTTTTTCAATAGACCAGATACACGGGTGTATTTCCAGTACTCTCCGCGTAGCGAAGGAAATGGTGTGATTTGCAAGTCTTTAAGTCCTTCCATGCATAAAGTATCAAAACCTTTAACAGGTCGAGAAGTATTTAAGATGGAGTTCATAAACTCGCTATGTTTGATGGGTGCAACTACACTCATAGTTTTTACTTTTTGTGTAATTAAACTGTTTCGCCTTTCAGCCAATCATATCCTTTTTCTTCCAGTTCTAAAGCTAATTCTTTAGGTCCAGTTCTTACAATTTTCCCATCGTACATAACGTGTACGAAATCAGGAATAATGTGGTCTAGAAGTCTTTGGTAATGGGTAATAACTAAGAAGCTATTTTCTTTTGTGTGCAACGTATTTACTCCGTTGGCTACAATTTTCAATGCATCAATATCTAATCCAGAATCGGTTTCATCTAAGATCGCAAATTTTGGATCTAACATAGCCATTTGGAAAATCTCGTTACGCTTTTTCTCTCCGCCAGAAAAACCTTCGTTTACCGAGCGGTTTGTCAAGCGACCTTCCAACTCTACTAAAGCTTGTTTTTCTTTCATTAACTTCAAGAAATCTTTTGCTTTCAAAGGGTCTTTTCCATGATACTCACGAATGTTATTTACAGCCGCTTTCATGAAATTGGTGTTACTTACTCCAGGTATCTCTACTGGGTATTGGAACGCCAAGAACACGCCTTCAGCAGCACGTTCATCTGGACTTAATTCTAATATGTTTTTACCGTTAAAGATAACTTCTCCTTCGGTTACTTCGTATTCATCATTACCTGATATAACAGATGCTAATGTGCTTTTCCCAGTTCCGTTAGGTCCCATGATAGCGTGAATTTCGCCTTCGTTTATTTCAAGGTTAAAACCCTTTAAGATTTTATGACCTGCTACTTCAGCGTGAAGATTTTTGATAGATATAATCGGTGTACTCATTGTTTGTTTATTGTCCGATCCCGATAGCTATCGGGACAGAAGATGCTTTTATTAAATTTGGGTTTAGCCTACAGAGCCTTCCAAAGTAATTGCTAATAATTTTTGTGCCTCAGCGGCAAATTCCATAGGTAACTGATTCAGTACTTCGCGTGCATAGCCGTTTACAATTAAGCTGATAGCTTTTTCTTCGCTGATACCACGCTGCTGACAGTAAAAAATTTGGTCTTCCCCAATTTTAGATGTCGTAGCCTCATGCTCTACTTGTGAACTACGGTTTTTAACCTCAATGTATGGAAACGTATGTGCGCCACATTTATCGCCTAATAGAAGCGAATCACATTGGGAGAAATTACGGGAGTTGATAGCGTTTTTGTTCACTTGAACCAGTCCACGGTAACTGTTTTCAGATACACCAGCACTTATCCCTTTAGAGATAATAATACTCTTAGTGTTTTTACCAATATGAACCATCTTTGAACCGGTATCGGCCATCTGATGATTTGCGGTAACCGCTACACTGTAAAATTCACCTTCAGAATAATCTCCTTTCAATACACATGAAGGATATTTCCAAGTTACAGCAGAACCTGTTTCTACTTGGGTCCATGAAACTTTAGATTTATACCCATCACACATGGCGCGTTTGGTTACAAAATTGTAAACCCCACCTTTACCTTGTGCATCACCGGGATACCAGTTTTGAACGGTAGAATATTTTACTTCAGCTTCTTTCTTCACCATGATTTCTACCACTGCAGCATGCAATTGGTTTTCATCACGCGATGGAGCAGTACACCCCTCTAAATAACTTACGTAAGAACCTTCATCGGCTACAATAAGTGTTCTTTCAAATTGTCCAGTACCTGAATCGTTGATTCTAAAATAAGTTGACAATTCCATTGGGCAACGAACGCCTTTTGGTATGTAACAGAAAGAACCATCGGTAAATACCGCTGAATTCAATGCCGCATAATAATTATCACCTGCAGGAACTACAGACCCTAAATATTCACGAACCAATTCAGGATATTCTTTAACTGCTTCAGAGAAAGACATGAAAATAATGCCTTTTTTCAATAAGGTATCCTTAAAGGTAGTTGCCACTGAAACTGAATCAACAATCACATCAATTGCGATGCCGTTCATTCTCATTTGCTCCTCTACCGAGATGCCTAATTTGTCATACATGGTTTTCAACTCCGGATCAACCTCGTCTAAGCTGTTAAGCTTCTTTTTTGGTTTCGGAGCAGAGTAGTAAACAATTTCTTGAAAGTTTGGTTTCTCGTATTTAACGTGAGCCCAATCTGGTTCCTCCATTGTTAACCAATGACGGTACGCACTCAGTCTAAATTCAAGTAACCATTCTGGTTCTTCTCTTTTGTTTGAAATTAAACGAACTACATCTTCGTTTAATCCTTTATCAATACGGTCAGATTCAAAGTCAGATACAAATCCATATTCGTATTCTTTTCCTTCTAAATCTTTTTCTAAATCCGCTTCGGTATAGCCCATTATCTGTGCTTTATAAAATTATACGGCAAAACTTTCACCACATCCGCAAGTACGGGATGCATTTGGATTAATAAATTGGAAGCCCTTACCATTTAGTCCACCCGAAAAATCGAGTTGAGTACCTATTAAGTATAGGAAGCTTTTTTTGTCCACTACCACTGAAATTCCGTTATCTTCAAATTTTTTATCTTCTTGACCAACTTTGTTATCAAAGTCTAAGTTGTATTTTAATCCTGAACATCCACCACCTTCAACGCTAACGCGGATGAATGCCTCATTCCCTAAATCACTTTGTCCTAATAATCTTGCAGCTTCAATGCGTGCTGCGTCTGTAACTTGTATCATAATTAAGTTCTATTTAGAATGATTCTAATTAAGCACAAAAATACCTAAAAATAGGTAGGTGACAAGTGATTAAAAACACTTTGAATAATAGGGGTATTCGAATTTTCTATACTTGGAAAACAATAGCTGTGTCTGTAAGAAGGTTAATATTGCAATATTCTGTTAAAGAAAGCATAAAAGGGTAGTGCGAAGGGTAATTACATTGGGGGTTTATCGTTGTTTGAGTAGGCTTTCTTTTTAGTTCTTAATTTTGTAGGGTTATTGGCAAAAAATGAAGGTAACCAAGTATTGAATAGTATCATTAATGACACACCAAATAAATTTACGTTTTACGAATCATTCGCTAAAATTGAAACCAATTATGTTTTTGGTTTTTTTCCTATTTGTGGCACCTGCCTATGGACAAAAACTTAGTGGGATGATAACCTCTGAAGAGGGCGAACAACTTGCATTTGTGAATGTTCTTTGGGCTAACACCAATATAGGTGTTACCACCGATGAGCGGGGAAAGTTTCAGATTGACAAACCAAAAGAATATCCTGGGTTATTGGTGGTTTCTTCCGTGGGTTTTAAAACCGATACCATTCGAGTATGGGAGAACATGAAAAAAATCACGGTGGTTTTAAAGTCGACTATCAATTTAAAAGAATTTGAAGTTAAAAGCACGCAAACGGCTACGAGTATAGGTACTATTTCAACCGATTTAGTAGAAGTTTTAGGCGAAGACGAGTTGAAAAAAGCAGCCTGTTGCAGTGTCTCAGAAAGTTTTGGAACCAATGCTTCTGTAGATGTAAATGTAACGGATGCCGTTTCAGGAAGTAAAAAGATAAAAATGTTGGGTTTAGATGGTATCTATACGCAAATTCAGTTTGAAAATCTACCTCTTGTAAGGGGGTTGGCCGCTTCAAATGGGTTGGATTACATTCCCGGAACTTGGGTAGAGTCTATTCAAATTAAGAAGGGAGCGGGTTCTGTCGTAAATGGATATGAGTCTATTACGGGGCAAATAAATGTAGAGTTTATTAAACCTGATGAGGCAGATAAATTTTTCATCAATGTGTACGCAAACGAAATGGGTAGGCTTGAGTTTAATACTCATTTTGCAAAGAAATTCAATAAAAAGTGGAGCACTTTACTAGCTGTTCATGCAGCTAATCAAGGTTTTGAAATAGATAGAAATGACGATAATTTTTTAGACATCCCATTAAAGAACACTGCCATTGTATTTAATCGTTGGAAATACTTTGATAAAAAATTTAGGATTCAATTTGGTTTACGTGGAGTATTAAATGATGTTAATGCCGGACAAAAATCGAGTATGGATAATCCATATGCTGTAAAACTAGAGACGCAACAATTATATGGTTTTTTGAAAACGGGATTTATTTTCGATAGTGAAAATAGCTTTGGTGTAGTAGCTAAATTTAAATCTCATCATCAAAAATCTCAATATGGGCTTACCCAATATGATGCTGATCAAACTAATTTTTACGTTAATGGTGTATATGCGGATGAGGTAATCAATGAGAAAACCAGCATTAAAACCGGACTCAGTTTTAATTACGATAACTACGATCATTTGTTTAATGATTCTAGTTTCACGAACCTAGAGATGGTTTCGGGGGCGTTTTTTGAATATGCATATGTAACTGAAAAAATATCGGTTGTAGCTGGGATAAGAGGAGATTACCATAATCAATTTGGGGCATTTGCCTCTCCAAGATTGCATGTAAAATACAATGTAACACCTAGGTCAGCTTTACGCTTATCTGCCGGAAAGGGTTTTAGAACTGCGAATGTGTTAATTGAAAACACCTCTTATTTGGTGAGTTCAAGACAAGTTGTTTTCTTAGAAGCTTTGAGACCTGAGCAAGCTTGGAATTATGGGCTAAGTTATTCGCATAAATGGACTATTAAATCAGTGGAAATAGCTTTTACAGGTGATTATTATTATACCGATTTTGAAAATCAGGTAGTGGTAGATGTAGAAGATGTGAACCTGGTTTCGTTTTATAATCTAGATGGAAAATCATACTCACATGCCTTACAGGCGGAACTTTCCTTTTTATATAAACGTATTGAGCTTAAAACGGCTTACAAATACATAGATGTAAAGACCCAATATGGTCAAGAGTTAAAACAGAAACCGTTTACTCCTTCTAATCGGGTTTTGGTGAATTTAGGATACAAAACTAAATACGATAAATGGAAATTTGATGTGACCACATTATGGACAGGGTTAAGCAGGGTGCCTTCTACTGTTGGAAATAGAGAAGGAAATACACGATCAACATCATCTAAAGCCTATGCGGTTTTAAATGGTCAAATAACACGTAGGTTCAGAGTTTTTGAAATGTACGTTGGCGGAGAGAATTTGTTAAATTATAAACAAAAGAACCCAATTATAGATAGTGATAACCCTTTTGGTGATAATTTTGATGCGTCCATGATTTGGGGGCCGGTTGCTGGAAGAAGAATTTATGCAGGGTTTAGATATTCAATTAAATAAAATAGATATGAAGAATTTAGGTATATTACTATTATTTGTAGCAGTGACATTGTTTTCACAAGGAGCTTTCGCTAAAGGTGGGTTAAAGACCATAATTATTAAAACTTCTTCGGAATGTGATATGTGTAAAACCACCATTGAAAAAGGAATGGCATTTACAAAGGGCGTGAAAAAGGCTACTTTAAATGTAAAAACAAAAGAGTTAACGGTAGAGTATAATCCCAATAAAACAAACCCAGACCAAATCAGAAAAGCGGTGGCTGGACTTGGGTATGATGCTGATGATGTACCGGCAGAAAAGATAGCGTACGATAATCTTGATTCGTGTTGTAAAAAAGGAGCACACGATTAAGGTCGTTTTTTAAAATAAATGAAATAAAAAGCCCGATTTACAATTGTAAATCGGGCTTTTTTTCTTTGTAACTGTAGAAATTGTGGTTACACTACTTCAAATAAATCAGTAAATGATTTCCTTACTTTTTTACCGTGTTGTGTTTTATCTTCATCTGATCTATAACCAATTGGTAAAACAACAGCTGCAGTTAATCCTTTAGCTGAAAGGCCTAGAATTTGATCGTATTTGGCGGCATCATATCCTTCCATAGGACAAGAATCAATTTTTAATTCCGCACAAGCTGCCATTGCATTTGCTAATGAAATATAGGTTTGCTTGGCATTCCAAGTTGAAGTTGCTTCTGCTGAAAAAGAACCAATAGTCGACTTCATGAAGTCTCCATACCCAGTTAGGTTTTCTAAAGGAATTCCTTGCGTTTCTGATTTTAATTTAACGTATCCATCAATGTATTCTGTTGAAACTTCATTGAAGCTACAAAACACCAAAAGATGAGATGCATCAGTAATTTGTTTTTGACCCCAAGATGCAGGTAATAATTGTTCGCGTAATTCTGGATTCTCAACGATTAATACTTTGTAAGCTTCTAATCCGTATGATGTTGCGCTTAAGCTTATTGCATCCTTAATAGTTGCTAAGTCAGCATCTGAAACTTTCTTAGTTGCATCAAATTGCTTGGTGGCATATCGCCATTTTGAATTTTCAATAATTGACATTCGTTGTGATTTTATTAGTTAATATCCAAAGGTACTTCCATTAATAGGATGGTGCTTTCGGTGTTAGATGTAATTGTAATTTCTTTGGAGTCCCAAATGCCCATTCCATCACGCTTGTAAAGCGCTTCATTATCAATGGTAGCTTCTCCTTCAATTAGAAAAGCGTACACCCCATTTTGGGCATTTTTTAGCTGGTAGGTGTACGTTTCTGATGGTTTCATTTTACCCAAATGAAACCATGCATTTTGATGAATCCAAACACCCGCATCATCAGCCGTAGGCGAAAGAATTTGAGTGAACGTGTTTTTTGGATGGCTAGTAGTGTAATCTAATTGGTCGTAACGAGGCGTAACCTGTTGCTTATTTGGAAGAAGCCATATCTGAAGTAGCTTTAAATCTGCGTCTTTATTTTTATTGAATTCGCTATGTTGAACTCCAGTACCGGCACTCATCACCTGGATTTCTCCTGGGCTAATTATGCCAGAATTACCCATACTGTCTTTATGTGTAACCTGACCATCAAGGGGGATAGTGATGATTTCCATGTTATTGTGCGGGTGGGTTCCAAAACCCATTCCAGCGGCAATATGATCATCATTCAATACTCTAAGTACCCCAAAGTTCATTCTTTCTGGGTTGTAATAATTAGCAAAACTAAAGGTATGATTGGCTTTTAGCCATCCGTGGTTTGCTTGTCCGCGTGTTTGTGCTCTGTGAATTACGGTTTTCATTGTTTTAATCTCCTGGTTTGGTAAATGATTAAATCCTTCTTGTGGTAAAATGGGAGTAGGTTCAATTGGCTTTTTAGTCGTGTTAGCTAGTACTGTAGGAGCAATGACTCCCACAGTACCGGTAACTAATGCCTTTTTTATAAAGCTCTTCCTGTTCATTGGTTTAGATTAACCTAAATGGTAATGTATTGCTTATTTCGCAGAATATATAGATACATTTAATGTGAAATCATTGCTGATAGCTTTATCACCTAAATCATCAAAAAAGCTTGAAGACCCGTATCTTACATCGTATTTTGAGCGGTCAATCGTTGCGTTTGCGGTGGTTAAATAACCATTGCCAGCATCTTTTACGGTTGCTTCAAAAGATTCTGATTTAGTAATACCTTTAATGGTTAGATCAGCAACAACATTATAAGTATTTGCTGTTTTTCCTGCGGTTACTTTTGTGATTTTGATTGTTGAGGTGGGGTTTTTAGCGGTAGCGAAAAAATCGTCAGAATTTAAATGTCCCACTAATTTTTCCATCCATTCTCCTTCTTGATCTGTATTCGTAATAGTAGTCATATCCGCTACTACCATGCCCCCAGTAAGTTTGCCTTTTTTGAATTTCAAGTTGCTTTCTTTTACTTGAATAGCTCCGGTATGTTCTCCGCCTACTACTTTAGACCCTGTCCAAATAATAGTGCTTTCGTTTGCGTCCGTTCCTGGCGCTACTTTAGTAGTTGATGTAAATGCGGTGAATCCTAAGGCAGCAATACCTAGACCTAAAATAAATGTTGATTTTTTCATAATGTAATTTTTATTGTTGTTATGTTAATAATTGTATATACAAGTGTTGATTCAATTTTTTTTAACCTCTTATTTTATCTAAAAGAAGGGCTAATGATGTTGCTTCTGCTTTAGTGAGGTGGCTTTCAATGGTTTTGTTTGCTTTATCTACATCGAGACTCACTTTTTCTAGATGTGCTAATCCGAGGGGTAGAATGGAAATATCCACTTTCCGCCTATTATTTGGACAGACCTGACGGTCTATAAAACCTTTTAATCGTAGCTTTTCAACCAAACGAGTAGTATTACTCATTTTATGTACCATACGCTCAGAAATTTGCTGAAGGTTTAGTGCATTTCCTTTCTGGCCTCGAAGAATTCTCAGAATATTAAATTGTTGCTCTGATATCCCATGTGGTTTCAAATATGAATTCATGCGTTCACTCATCCATGCACCCGTAAATATGACATTTAGCGTGGCTCTATGATGTGCATCAACGATTTCCGACATTTTTAATTCTTCTTCTAATTCCATTATACCAATGTTTAGACAACAAATGTATATACAACTATTGAATATGCAACTGTTTTTAGTTGTTTTTTTCAATTTTAATTACTTGCCTTTACAAATCGGCTTGGTAATTACTTGGAAACGAGTTTTTTAATGTCTTTTTCTATTTTACTGGGAACAGTGGTAGGAGCGTATCTTTTTAATGGGGTACCATCAGGTCCAATTAAAAACTTGGTAAAGTTCCATTTAATACGACTACCAAACAAGCCACCAAGCTCTCCTTTTAGGTATTTAAAAACAGGGTCTGTTTGTTTACCGTTGACATCAATCTTTTTTGTGAGCTGAAAGGTAACACCGTGGTTAATCAAGCAAGCGCTCTCCATAGAATCATTGGTTTCTGGTTCTTGGCTATTGAACTGGTTACATGGAAACCCTAAAATAACTACATCTTGATTTTTATATGATTGGTGTAGTTTTTCTAAACCTTCAAATTGAGGCGTAAGTCCGCATTTGGTTGCCGTGTTTACTACTAAAACAGTTTTGCCTTTAAAGCTTGACATAGAAACGTTCTCTCCCGAAGGAGTGGTGTATTGTAAGTCGTAAAAATTCATTTCGTTGTTTATTTAGTGGAGTACAAAAGTACAATTAGGCAAAAGTAATGGTTTTACAAAAACCATTACTATTTGTTATTATTACATAATACCTTTGTATCCTAAATACGTGAAACATGAAATCCATAGAACATACTTTTCAAAGCAAGGCCTCATCAACCGAATTTTATAATGCATTAACGACTATTGATGGGTTGAGCGCATGGTGGACATCAGATACTATTGGAAGTGCGGAATTGGGTGATTCGTTATACTTTTCTTTTGGTCAGTATGCCATGTTTGAGTTTCAGGTAGCGCTTTTAAATCCGGGGAAGCTCGTGAGCTGGAAATTTTTGCATGGAAACCCAGATTGGGAAAACACCTACGTGACTTTCATTATCGAAGAGGTGGAAGGAGAGACCGTTATTGAATTTGTACATGATGGCTTTCAAGATGGGTATGATAATTTTGAAAACACTAATTTAGCGTGGCAAGATTATTTATCCAGTTTACAAGAGTTTTGTGAAACGGGGGTTGGTAGACCTTTCTCAGAAGAATAATAGTTATAGGTGATAATCTAATAAAAAGAGAAATGGGAATTCAGAAGTACGTATTGAAAATAGATAACCCATGTTCTGAGGACTGGGATACAATGACTGAAAATGAGTTAGGTAAATTCTGTTCCTCTTGTTCAAAAAATGTGACAGATTTCACTTCATTATCCAATTCAGAAATTCTAGCTATTTACGATAAGAGTCCAGTAAAACATTGTGGGCGTTTAACTAAAAGCCAACTTGAAAAAGTATTTATCCAAGAAGAAATAAACAGGCCTACAAATATTTTAAAAGTGGCAGCGGGGCTTGTGCTTGCGTTTATAAGTAAAGAGGCTATTTCTTCCACCACAAAATTTAATAGTAAACCTAATGTGGTTAACCTAGATGTAAATAACAATTCAATCAATTCTAGTAATAACCCAAGGGTTGTTGCTCAGGATAGTCTTCAAAACTCCATAGAAGGATTGATTATTGACTCTTCTAATGATGATCCTATGCCATTTGCAAATGTGATAATTAAGGGAACTAACATCGCTACGGTAAGTGATTTTGATGGTCGATTTAAGCTTCAAATACCGGATAGTAACAAGGTAGAGCAGTTAGTGGTTGTGGTTTCATCAATTGGTTATCTTACCACTGAAACTTTATTTGATAGAACCATTACCCAATCAGGTGAATTTGTTTTCGTGATTGCCAGTACAGAAGTCTTTATGGGAGATGTGGTTATTATCAAGAAAAAATGGTGGCAACGAAAAAGGTGAAATTGCAATTAATTATGGAGAGTTAATACCCTTATTATAAGTGAATAAAACTTCGTTTCCTCGCAAAGGAAATGCCAATTAGTGAAGGGTAAAAACGCTATGAAAGAGGTTTGTTTGTTTGTTTCTATCCGGGTTTTTATATACTTTGG
>CAXMPG010000059.1:0-16343 GCA_964195485.1 uncultured Desulfobacterales bacterium | reverse complement strand
AGGAGGTTTTGATTTTTTCATGGTAAAGCTAGACTCCAATGGAAACATGGAGTACGAAGATTATTACGGAGGCTCTGATTGGGACTTTGCTTGGGACGTGGTTGAAGTTGCACCAAACCAATATGTAATTGCAGGAGAAACCCAAAGCTATGGCGCTGGTGGTAAAGATGGTTGGATTATTAAGTATAACGGATTAACACAAACTGTAGATTGGGATAAAACCGTTGGAAACAACACCCCTGAATATTTTAAAGCCATTACCCTTGGTGAAAACGACAACTTAATAGCAGTAGGTGGTGGTATAAAAAATGGCAGAATCGATGAAGATGTAATGGTCACTAAGTTTAATTCTCTTGGTGATACCATTTGGAATAAATATTATGGAGACACACTTCAAGATTATGCAAATGATGTTATTTGGATGAGTAATGGGAGTTATGCTTTAACGGGGGCAAAAACACAACTCTCAGACACCACCGTTGTAAACTTAATGAAATTGGATACTCTAGGTGCAATACTTCAACAAGATAAATGGGGCGTTGGCCCATATGAGAAAGCAATTGGAAATAAAATAGTTGAGATTGATAGTAGTCGCATATCTGTTTCAGGCACTTACTTTCATTCAAACACAAATAGCGACATGTTTATCGCATACTCTTATCCTTTTGGACTATTTTTTGAGACTGGGTCAACTATTGGAGGTACCCTTTTAGAAAATGGAAAATCACATGTTCATATTGGTCGCAATCAATTTCTCACCGTAGGCACCACGAATGGTTTTAACAGTTCTTTTATCGATATTATAGCCTATCGTAACGTGAATCTCGGAACAATTATAGACCCAAATATTTATACCTTTAATGAGGACCTTTCAAATATTACCGCAATTAATAACCAAGCATCCCTTCAACAAATTTTAGAATATAATTCATTTTCACAAGAGATAATAAACACGAGCAACACCACATTGAAACTAATAATATTTAATTCAGTTGGGCAAAAAACACATCAAGTTTTAATTGAACCGAACTCAAATATATTTTTCAATAACCTAAACCTAACCAATGGTTTATACTTCATCCAACCCTTCATTAATTCTAAGAAGCTAGGAAGCGCTCTACAAATATATTACGTGCAATAATTACCAATGATCAAAGCAAAACTACTAACACACCACTTAAACTTCAAACTCCCCGCTGGGACTTCTAGAGGGGTTTTAAAAACGAAACCTACATGGTTTCTGGCTTTGAAACATGAATTAACAGGAAGTATTGGAATTGGAGAGTGTAGCATTATTCCTAACCTGAGTATGGATGACAAACCAGGTATTGAACAAAAGCTTCAGGAATTAGTTACGGAGATTAATAATGGAATAGTTCCTACTATTGCGCAGTTTAATGAATGGCCAGCCATTCAATTCGCGTTAGAAACGGCTTTGAATGATTTAGCCTACGAAGATTCTTTCAGCCCATATCCTGGTGAGTTCTCAAACTCTAATAAAGCAATTCCAATTAATGGTTTGGTTTGGATGGGTAATGAAGCGTTTATGCAACAACAAATTCAGGATAAAATTGAAGCGGGGTTTGATTGTATTAAAATGAAAATTGGCGCTATTGATTTCGATACGGAATTAAGTCTTTTGAAATCTATTAGAAAAAAATTCAGTCCAGAGCAAGTAGAAATTAGAGTAGATGCCAATGGTGCTTTTTCACCCAATGATGCATTACACAAACTAGAAGCGCTTTCTAAGTTCCATATTCACTCTTGTGAGCAACCCATAAAACAGGATCAATGGAAAGATATGGCTATTCTAAGCGCTAATTCTCCTATTCCTATTGCGCTTGATGAAGAACTTATTGGGTTTTCTGATTCTGCCTATCAAATTCAAATGCTTGATTTTATTCGTCCGCAATACATCATTTTAAAACCAAGTTTATTAGGGGGTGTTGAAGCAGCAGATCAATGGATTGGTATTGCTGAAAAATCTGGTATTGGCTGGTGGGCTACTTCGGCCTTAGAGTCAAATATTGGGTTAAACGCAATAGCTCAATGGGTTTCAAATAAAAAGACTACTATGCCTCAGGGTTTGGGAACGGGCGCTCTTTTCACCAATAATATTGATTCTCCTCTAACTATTCAAAAAGGAAAGTTGCTTTACGACTCAGATAAAAAGTGGAACACGGCTATCTTTGCTTAAATGAATTCAAATTCTATCGTATTAAACGGAGAGCGTTTTGATCTTAATAAATCAAAAACAATGCTCACAAATCAACTGGCAGATTGGGAGTATGATATTTATTCGTTCTTGGTAGATTGGTTTTCTGACTCCACCCATATTTCAGTTCAAACATCTGGTTCAACAGGTAAGCCAAAAATTATTTCTAAGAAAAAATCAACGCTAATTAACAGCGCTGAAATGACCGGTAAATTCTTTCATTTTGAAGAAAATCAAACAGCTTTACTTTGTTTACCTGCCAAATTTGTAGCAGGTAAAATGATGTTAGTTAGAGCTATCCAATGGCGTTTAGACCTTGACTACATTGCGCCAAAAATAGCCTTGCAAATTCCGAAAAAAGACTATTTTTTCAGTGCGATGACACCGCAACAGGTGGAGGCTAGCTTTTCACAATTAAGTAGAATTAGCCACCTAATCATTGGTGGAGCACCTATTCCGGTACCTCTAGAGAAACAGCTCCTTTCACTTACTTCAAACTGTTACGCTACGTATGGAATGACAGAAACCGTAAGCCATATAGCAATCCGTGAAATAAACGCAGAAGCAGTTAATGCGTATCAGGTATTAGATGGAATTACAATTGAAACAGACCCTAGAAACTGCTTAAAAATAAACGCCCCTCAATTATTAGAAGAGTCCATAACCACGAATGATAGTGTAGAACTTACCAGTCCGACTACATTTATTTGGAAAGGACGATTTGACAATGTCATTAATACCGGAGGAGTCAAAGTATTCCCAGAAGCCATTGAAAACAAAATCGAGACTCTAATAAACCTACCCGTTATTATTGCGGGGGTTCCTAGTAAGAAGTGGGGTGAAAAAATAATCCTGATGATAGAGTCCGAAACTCTAAACATCGAGGGATTATCAAATCAGTTGAAATCTATCCTGAATAATATAGAAAATCCGAAATCAATTTTCTTGGTTCCTAAATTCATCCGTACAGAAAATGGAAAAGTAAGCCGAAACAAAACGCTCGGTTTACTTCCAAATCTTCGCTACGATTAATGTATTCCGTTAGCACGTTGTTCTATATAGCTTTCCCATTTAGAAAGCACCTCTACCATATCTTCTGGCAACTCAGATTCAAAAAACATTTTCTCACCTGTAGTAGGATGAATAAACCCTAAACTCTTTGCGTGTAAAGCTTGACGTGGTATAATCTTAAAACAGTTATTTACAAATTGCTTGTATTTAGTAAAAACCGTTCCTTTCCAAATTCGAGTACCATCATAATCTAAATCACCAAATAATGGATGTCCTAAATTTCTAAAATGCACTCTAATTTGGTGGGTTCTTCCACTTTCTAACTTACACTCCACCAAAGAAACGTAACCGAAATCTTTAATCTTCTTAAAGTTAGTAGCTGCTTCTTTACCAAAATCTCCATCAGGAAAAACAGCCATTATTTTTCTATTCTTTAAGCTACGGCCAATATTACCCTCAATTCTTCCTTCTTCTCCTGGGTCACCCCAAACCAAAGCCACATACTTACGCTCAATTTCACGATTGTAAAACTGTAAAGACAAATGCGCCAAAGCCGCTTCTGTTTTTCCAACAATCATTAAACCAGTCGTCAACTTATCAATTCTATGTACAATACCTGGACGATCTTCGCCTGTAGGGCTTTCCGCTAAATTTTGAACATGAAATAACAAGGCATTTACCAAAGTACCAGACGGATTCCCCTGTCCTGGATGAACCACCATTCCGGCTGGTTTATTCAACACAATAATCGCATCATCTTCGTAAACAATATCTAATGGAATATCTTGAGCAATGATATCAGAGCTCTCTCTTTCACGTGCAAAAACAACATCAATTTTATCACCAGGGTGAACTTTATAATTCGCTTTCACAGCTTCGCCATTCACCTTGATATTACCGGATTTTATACCGTTTTGAACCTTTGCTCTAGACGTTCCAGCTATTCTATCTCCCAAGAACTTATCAATTCGCAATAAGCTTTGACCCGGATCCACCACAATGGCGTGTTCTTCAAAATATTCTGATTCGTGGCTGTTATCCTCTACTTGATTTTCCAATTATTGCTGTATAAGTAATTTTTTAATACTTGATTTGCCTGTGCTTTGATTAATTACCTCCACAATATACATACCTGTGGGTAGGCCAGAAACATCAAAGCTAATATTTCCATTTGCAAGAAACTCTTTCACTTGAACACCTAAAATAGATCTAAGTACAATCCTATTTTGGCTATCATTTAATTCTAAATTCACCGTACTGTATGATGGGTTTGGATACATTTTAAAACTAGAATTATCCATAAATTCATCTACAGAAACGGGCCAAGGGTCTGTTCTAAAACCAAATTCTGGGCGGATAAACAATGAGCCATCATAACTTGTAGTAGCCCAATTACCGCCAACTTTGTAATGATTTTTAGATCGGCTATTATTGTTTTTATCCATTCCAATAAAAATACGCCCATCCAATTGCTTTATTCCTACATAAATAGTTCCTTCTACATAAATAGATTCTTCTAATTTAATGCCTTGCACCAAATCTCTTCCTCCTGCATATAAAGGATAGTTCAAAGGACTTTCGTACAAAATCTCTTCTGGGTCTAAACTTTTCCAAACCATTAATCGGTAAGGGCGATCCAAAATACTCTCATACGATCTAGGGAAGTAAATATTCACTGCTCGTAAACTATCTGCAACCGCTAGATTATACTCTACGGCTATCTGGGCTCCTATGGAAGTAACGAAATAGGCACTTTCTGCCGACCCATCATCATAGCCATATTGCGAACCAAATTGCTGGTGAAATACTGCTGTATCGTTATCATGATACAAATCTGGATTTACTTCTGCTAAATATTCTACATGAAAGGATTGTATTGTATCCGTACTAGTTTTTGGATAAGCACCGGTAAAGGTACTCACCTTTTCACCAATAGCTAAAGGCCCAAATTGAGGCTCAATTCCTGGAATTACATTAAACATTGCGAGATTATCAAGAGATTTAAAAGTAGAAATTGCCACATAACTCAAATCGCCTACATTTCTGTACCGAATAGCCTGTTCATCTTTCATTAATGTTTGCGTGCTATTTTGATAATGCGACCAAGGCATCTGATGGTAATCTAACAGTAACGAGTAACCAGGATCCAACAAACCTACATCATCAAAAGTGGAATCCGTAGCCGTTCTATTTTCCTCCAGTCTTACCCAATCAATATTCCAATGATCAAAGTTACCTGAAACCGAGGCGTAATTTTTAAACCTAAACTTAAATCCATCTAAAAAATATCTTGGATCCGTCACGTTTATTAACACACTTTTAAATGGATGTAAAGGTCCTCCAGGTACACTCCACATATGAGTCCATGTACCATCAAACGGAGAGTAAAACTCTAGTACTAAAGAATCGCTTGGTTCAGGTTCATCACCTAAACCTTGCGGTTGATAGAAAAAGCTCAAGTAAATATCTGTATTTAGTATTGGGTTATAATCTGCACCTCCACTTGGGTGGGTTTTTAAATAAATTGGTTTTGATTCTAAAACATCTGCGATTTGATATGCATTAGGATTCATCGTTGGATCATAGGGTACACCATTAGAATCTAACCCATCAAATGTAGCCATACCCTGGGTAATCGGCTCTGCACTATAGGTGTAATTGTGTAATGCATTGTTATTTCGCCAAAGACTATAATCATCATCAGGCACAACCACCACGGTATCACTAAAGTTCACGTAATTAACATCCGGTAAATGATTTGTAACCACTGTATTTCCAACTACCAAAGTATCTCTAACCCAAACGGTATCTAAACTTTCAATGACTTGGTAATTTACGGCTGAGAAATTAGAAATAATCACGACTGGATTAGCTACCGAATCCCAAGCCATCGCAACGGAATCATAGGTAAAATGAAACGAAGTATCGGTCATCGCATCAAAGCTTTGCACCCAAACACCATCTTTCAAAAATTTTTGCCAAACCTCTAAGGTATTTCCTGGTGCCGTATAATCAAACGTATATTGCTTAAACTTGTTTTTAGAAAAATCATCTCTAAAGGGTAAATGGATTAAGTCAAACAAGAATTTGTAGGTATAACTTTCGCCTACCTCAGGTTTAGCCGTTCTTTGAGATTCAAATTGCAGCTTTTCATTCCCAGCTAAAGGAGCTAACCCCTCTTGCGCAAATAAACTAACGCTGAAAGTGACGCCTAAAAAGGCCAAAAAAAGTATTAATTTATTCATTGCTTTCCGAAATAATGGTATCCGCAATGTTTAACTCTAAACCTTCCAATTTATTACTATCTAAGGTAAAGAATAAATCAAAAGCACGTCCTTGTCTAACCGAGTTATTCGTGTCATAGTCAGGCTCTTGTCTATATACAAAAGCATTCAAAGTATCTTCCCCATTTTGAATAGTACTGTCATACTCCGGAAAGCCCATATTCAATCCTTTAGAATTTAATAACGCACGTACATCACTTAGTTTAAGTTTATACAGGTACGGGATGTTTACTTTTTGAGTTCCAATTCCTTCTCCAATGATCAATGAGATTGATTTCCCTTTTTCAATTCTTGTTCCTGGCTCAATTTCTTTTCCTTCAAAAACTACCGCAATAACACAGTTATCACATTCCGCTGGCTTGTAAATCAAAGAATCTACTATTAGTCCGTAGGTCTCAATTTTACTAACCACTTGCCGAACTGTAACGTCACGTAACTCTGGAAGAATCACACTTGGAGGAGTCACAGAGTTTATGGTTAAGTAAACTTTTCTGTTAGGCTTTACCATTTCCCCACTATGAGGTAATTGCTCTAATACAATTCCGCCTTCCATTTTTGGATTAAAAATAGAATCGGTGATTTCAAAACGTAAATTTTTATCTGAAATATATTCGTCTACCTCTGTGAAATGAAACCCTTTAAAATCAGGCACTTCAATGAAATCATCATGTTTTGTATAGGTATCTAAAAACACGGACACACCTAGAATTCCTGCGCCAACTAATACAAGCATGACGATTAAATTAATCCAAAACGACTTTGAAATAATGAACAAGAAAAAGTTTTTCAATTTTTGATTATTAAGTTACCCCTATATCTTAAAGCGGCAAATATAACTGTTCTGCCACTATTTAACCTCAATTAAAAAGAGTTTGAATAGTCCCACTTCAACCCGAATATTAAAGTCAATAAAACGCTCCCAGAAAGTTAATCATAGCCTATAAACTTTCAAACAATGACCTATTGGTAATTTGAAAACATCAAAGTACAATCTATCTTAATTCATAATATTTTCGAGAATGAAACCATAGAATATGAATACTAAAAAAAACATCGCAATTTTAGCTGGAGGTGATTCTTCTGAATTCGGTATTTCCATGTTAAGCGCTTCAATTGCAGAAAAAAATCTGAAAGCAAAATACAACACGTATTTGATTGAAATTAAAGGCAGTAAATGGAACCACCTGGAGAATGAGACAAGAACAGCCATCAATAAAGATGATTTCTCACTCTTCGTTAACGCACAAAAAATCACATTCGATTTAGTATTTATAGCCATTCACGGAACTCCAGGAGAAGACGGAAAACTACAAGGGTATTTTGATATTTTAGGCATCAAGTATTCTTCTTCCGGTCTGCTGGCATCATCTATTAGTTTCAATAAAGGGGTTTGTAACGATTATTTAAAAAATCACGGTATTAATGTAGCCAAGTCTATTCAACTTTTTACTGGAATCCCATACCAAACAGAAACCATTACTAAGGAGCTAGGTTTACCTTGTTTTGTTAAGCCAAACCAGGCTGGATCAAGTTATGGCGTAAGTAAAGTAGCGAAAGAAGAGGAGTTGCCGCATGCAATTGACGAAGCTTTTAAGCACGACAAACAAGTACTAATTGAATCTTTTTTAGACGGACGAGAAGTCACTTGTGGCGTACACAACTTCAGCGAAAAGCCAGTTGCTATGCCCATTACAGAAATTGTAACTGAAAATGATTTCTTTGACTTTGAAGCTAAATATAAAGGTAAATCACAGGAAATCACACCCGCTAATCTCACTGATGACGTGCGCATAAAAGTAGAGACCGCCACCATTAAGGTATTTCAATTACTAAATTTTCAAGGTGTAGCTCGGGTTGATTTCATTATTCAAAATGACGAACCTTTTATGATTGAGGCAAATACTGTTCCTGGACTTTCTGCTGAAAGCCTTATTCCTCAGCAAGCAAAAGCAATGGGTTATACCTTACCTGAATTCTTTGAAACCTGGGTGGAGTATTCATTGAAAAACTAACGGGTGGCTAAAAAAGCAAGTAATTTCTGCACGGCTAATCCACGGTGACTAATTTTATTCTTTTCTTGGGTAGTCATTTGGGCAAACGACCTTGAATAACCCGATGGTTGAAATAATGGGTCATATCCAAAACCTTCTTCTCCTTGATAGTCATTCAAAATTTCACCCGTACAAATTCCGTCAAAGTATATTTCTTCCCCGTTAAGAATTAAGCAAATTACCGTCCTGAATTGGGCATTTCGGTTATTCTTATTATCAAGCTCACTTAGAAGTTTAGTGTTATTATCTTGGTAACTGCACTGTTCACCCGCATAACGAGCAGAATAAACTCCCGGCTCCCCATTTAACACCTCTACCTCTAACCCAGTATCATCTGCGAAACAACTTTCACCAAACTTGTCATAAATGTAACGCGCTTTAATTCTTGCGTTGGCTTTCAATGTATCACCTGTTTCTGGAATATCTTCCGTAATACCGTATTCTTTCAATCCTACGATTTCAAAATTACTAATGGCACTTTTAATTTCAGATAGCTTGTGCGCGTTGTTGGTAGCAAAAATTAATTTCATTTTACAAACATAAATCTTTAACATAAAAAAAGCCGTACCAAACAACGGCACGACTTTAAGGATCTTTAAGGTTCGACCCATATTGTAACAATACTGGGACCTAGGAGAATCATTATGCTATTTATAATTACCCTAGATTTATTTCCCAATACGGAACATTACGGTTCTCTAAAAAAAAGGTTGGGTAACATTTATGAAATTTTGAATTATTTAGCACTTTTATAAAACTGCGAAATCATTTCTACCACTTTCGCTCCTTCCGCACTATTGGTCATAATTTCTTGGCGATCATTTAAAGTCTCTATTACATTATCAATCACTTTATCGTGATTTGACATAGACCCTTCATAAAACCCGTAATTATTAGCTGGTGATGAAGTTGCAATATCAGCAACATCAAACCCGTTGGTTACCTGATAATCAATAGTATTTAAATACTTACCGCCAATTTTTATAGTTGCATTCTCTGCGAAAATGGTAATGGAACCTTCCATATTTTGACGATAGGCAGCCGTAGTAAAAGCTAAGTTTCCAATTCCTCCATTCACAAAATTGAAATTGAATGAACCGGAATCTTCAAATTCAATTAATCCTTGATGTGCCGTGTTTTCCATAACACCACTCACATTTTCAATTTCACCAAATAGGTAATATAAGATATCTACAAAATGACTAAACTGCGTATAAAGCGCTCCACCATCTAACTCTTTGGTGCCTCGCCAAGATGATTGCTTATAGTATTCTGCATTTCTATTCCAAAAACAGTTCACAGAAACCATTAACGGCTTTCCTAATTTTCCTTCCTCAATTAATTCTTTTACCGCCTTTACAGGAGGATTGTATCGATTTTGTTTGACAACAAATAGTTTTAGATTAGACGCTATAGCCGCTTTTTGCATCTCTAACGCAGACTCCACAGTAATAGCCATTGGTTTTTCTACGACTACATTTTTTCCAGCCTGAAGGGCTTTAATGGCCAATTCTGCATGCGTTCCGTTTGGTGTACATATGTTTATGACATCAATACTGGAATCATTCAGCAGCTCTTGCAATGAGGAATACGCGGTTAAGCCATGTTTTTCAGAAAAATTACTCAATTGGGTTTCATCACTATCAAACACGCCTGATATTGACCCAAGCTCATGTGCATTGATATGCTTCACATGACGATGAGCAATATGTCCACAGCCAATTATCGCGAAATTCTTCTTCATATTACACTTTAAAAGTTTCAAAACGAAGAATTTCCATTAAAGTATTCCCCTCTTCATTTAAAAAATCAAAAGTAATTTTTTACTAGTCGCAAAAAGACAATTTTTCATCAAAAAAAATATCCATCTTTGTATGCTTATTTTGTTTCTCTTTTGCCAAATACAATTAAAGGCAATTTTAGATTCATTAGTACAAATAACCAAGGTTTATATCGCAAAGAGATATATTTGAATTGGTTACTTTTTTTTTTAAAAGAATAGTTATGACTAGAATTCCAGATTCCGAACTTATAATAAACCCTGATGGGAGTGTATATCATTTACAACTTAAACCAGCGCATATAGCAGACAATGTTATTGTAGTAGGTGATCCAGGAAGAGTGAAATTAATTTCTTCGTATTTTGATGAAATTGAAGTACAAATAAGCAATAGAGAATTCGTTACCCATACTGGGACATATAAAGGAACACGTTTTACCGTTATTTCTACAGGTATTGGAACAGACAACCTTGATATTGTAATTAATGAACTAGATGCTGCGGTAAACATTAATCTAGAAACCAAATTGATTAATGAAACCAAGCGTTCTTTAAACATTGTTAGAATAGGAACATCAGGCGCACTTCAAGAAGAAATTCCAGTAGATTCATTTTTATTGAGTGAAAAGGCCATGGGATTTGATGGACTTCTTCATTTCTACTCCGATGAGTTAAATATTAAAGAAAATGAAATAGCTGATGCTTTTTGTAAACATGCTAACTGGAATAGTGATTTAGCCAAACCATATGTAGTTAGTGCGAGTAAATCATTAGCAAAGAAACTAAGTGATAATACTATTAGCGGCATTACGGCTACGGCATCCGGCTTTTACGCTCCACAAGGAAGAGTTTTACGACTTCAACCTGCGATGGAAGACTTTCCTGAGCTATTATCCTCTTTTGAATATGACGGACTGAAGGTTACCAACTTTGAAATGGAAACTTCTGCGTTATATGGATTATCAAAAGCACTTGGACATAAGGCATGTACGGTATGCGCTATTATTGCGAATAGGAAAACCAAAGAGTTCAGTAAAAACCACGAGGAGCCTATAAATAAACTTATCATTCATGTTTTGAGTAATTTAACAATTTGATTGTTAAAACTATTAAAACAGCTAACCAAAACTCCTGTATATCCCATTAGATTTGACACACACCATAATATGTCAAACATTGCGCACACCGAAGGAAATAAATGCACTAATAAGATTACTTGATGACCCAGATGAGGACATCTACGGACATATTAGGAAAGAACTAAAATCATTCGGAGCTGATGTAATTCCAAACTTAGAGCTACATTGGGAACGTAATCGGTTGGGCCACCTTTTTCAAGGCAGGGTTGAAAATTTAATTCACGAAATCCAGTATGGTTCATTAGAAGAGCATTTACTGGAATGGTGGAAAAAAGATAAACCTGATTTATTAGAAGGAGTTACTTTGGTTTCTAATTACAAGTACCCAGAATTAACTTTTGAGGAAATAAATCAGCAAGTAACAAAGTTCACGCAAGAAATTTGGCTGGAAATCAATGACAATCTCACTGCGCTAGAGAAAATAAAATTAATCAACCATTTTATTTTTGAAGTTCATGGTTTTGCAGGGAATACAGAGGGTTTTCATGACCATCAGAATTCATTTCTAAAAGATGTATTGGATACTAAAAAAGGGAACCCATTATCCCTATCAATCTTATACATTCTTATTGGGAGACAATTAGACTTACCTATTTACGGAGTTAATTTACCTAGACACTTTGTGGTAGCTTATTTAGACCCGTATCAATTAACTACTCCAATTGAGGACTCTCCTGTTTTATTTTATATTAATCCATTTTCAAAAGGAGATATTTTTGGTGCTTCTGAATTAAGTGAGTTCTTAGAAAAAATCAATATTCCTGAAAAAGTAGATTTTTTCAAACCGTGTGACGGCAAGCAAATTTTATTTCGAATGTTAAATAACTTAATCTATGCGTATAGCAAAAGTGGAGAGTTACAGAAAGCAGAAGAAATCAAAAAGCTAACCAACGTTTTGAAACCAAAAAAAGATTAAATCTACCTTACGATTCGGGCAAAGGTTTTAAATATTATCCTCAAATCTAAAAGGAAGTTTTGTTTTTCAATATACTCTAGGTTAAGCTTAAGTTTATCTGGCATTATTTCATTAATATAAGTCTCTTCTGGATTATCAGATTTCGCTAAAATCTCACTTTCATTTACATACTCTAAAGTCGCTAAATCAGAAAGCCCTGGTTTTACAGACAGAACCTTTAACTGCTCCTCATTATATAAATTTACGTATTGAGAAACTTCAGGACGAGGTCCTACTACACTCATTTCTCCTCTCAGAATATTGATGAGTTGGGGCAATTCATCCAATTTATACTTTCGTAAATAATAACCCACTTCCGTAACTCGGGGATCACGATCTCCAACGGTAAGTTTAACTTGATCAGAATTAGGCCGCATGGTTCTAAATTTAAATAACCCAAACTCTACCTGATTCTTCCCAACTCTTTTTTGCTGATAAAATATACCGCCTTTAGAATCTAGCTTTATCCAAATGGCAACAATTAAAAATACGGGTGATAAAATCACAAATACACTAAAAGAAGAAATAATATCGAATATCCGTTTCCGCACAATTATCTATTAAGAACCTTATTTACTGATTGCTCCACCGCGTCTACAACTGTATCAATTTGTTCATCGGTTAAATCATAAAATATTGGCAAGCTTATTTCTTGTTTATAGTTATTAAACGCCACCGGGAAATCTAACATATTATACCCTTTGTACTTGTAATACGATAGCATTGGAAGGGGTTGATAATGCACATTTACAGAAACCTCTAAGTTAGAAATCTCAAAAATAATAAGGTTACGTTGCTCTTCCGTGATATCCTTAATTCTCAATAAGTATAAATGACAATTTGAGCTTTTTTCTTCGTCTTCATTTATCGGAGTCCAAGCCCACTTATGTTTTGCAAACTTGGCATTATAACTATCAAAAATGTGCTTTCTTTTAACCATAGTATCATCACGGTATCGCTCTAACTCTACCAATCCAATAGAAGCCAAAATATCGGTCATATTGTATTTATATCCCGCTTCAACAACATCATATCGCCAGCCACCTTTTTGCACTTTTGCAAAAGCATCTTTGGTTTGACCATGAAGTGCTTTAATATTTAAATCTTTATACATTACTCCGGCATCAAATCGAGGAGGCAGGTTTAAAGAAATAGCACCACCTTCAGCAGTCGTAAGGTTTTTTACGGCATGAAATGAAAATGCCGTTGCATCGGCACACGTACCAGATTGTTTTCCTTTATAACTTGACCCAATAGAATGTGCGCCATCAGAAAGGACCATAATCCTACCTAAAAGCTCTTGAACTTCGGTACGCGGAGTAAATTTAGCGGCTACATCTTTTTGATGAATTAATGCTTGAATTTCATCGTAATCACACGGCCAGCCTCCAATATCAACAGGCATAATCACCTTCGTTTTATTGGTTATTAACGCGCCAATTTTTGATATATCAATATTAAAGTCATCCTTATTGACATCACACATAACTGGAGTAGCTCCACTATGTACTACAGCGTTAGCCGTAGCCGTATAGGTGTACGATGGAATAATAACCTCATCACCAGGACCCACTCCAAACCAACTTAACATCAGCTCTAAACCAGCTGTACCACTATTTAAACAAACAGTGGCCTTAGCTCCCGTAAACTCGGTAATTCTTTTCTCAAAGAGTTTAGTTTTCGGTCCTGTAGTGATCCAACCAGAACGTAGCGCATCAACAACTTCAAGAATAATTTTTTCGTCAATATGTGGCGGAGAAAATGGAATCATAATATTTAAATTAAGTGAGCAAAAATAATTAAAATAGAGGGTTACTTAATCCTCATAAGTAAAGAAAACAATGGAATTCATTACCGCAAAATAAATTACACCTGCTTGGGTATTCAAAACAGATTCTGTTAAAAAATTCAAGAGTAATATTACTACAAATAATGGATAAAACAATTTTCCTTTTTTCATTGAAACCCAAAGCGGGTAAAGTAACCCGATTAATAGGGCTAGCGTTCCTAAAATACCCAAACCTACCTGCGTTTGCAAAAACTGATTATGCGCATTTAAATTGTCGCGGACAGCTCTAACAATTTCATTTTTAGCAAATTCCACTTGTAGAACTCTATTGACATCACCCGTTCCTACTCCAACAAAAAAATTATCCATTATCACAGGTGTAGAAGATTTCCACATCGCTATACGCACACCAGAACTTGATTTAGAATTACTTACATCAACTTCTCTCAACGTATCCGTGTATTTGGCTATAGGGTACAAAATAGCCCCTGTAACAAATATGGTTAATAAAAGCGCCATCAACATTTTCTTCCATTTCAGCCTTGGAAACAGAATAAACCCAAAAGCATAGACCAATAAAACTATTAAAGTCAGCAACCCATTTCTAGACGAAAGCTGATATATTCCAATAATTAAAAAGCCTAATAGGATAAAATGCCTCCATTGTATTCGTTCTCTATAATGGAATATAAACACCAAGAGACTCGCAATCGCGAAATTGGTATACATAGAAAAGTAAGCTGGGTGATGAAAATAGGATAGTAAATTGTAATAGAATACATCCAGGTTTCCGGTAGTTTGAAAATTAATAATAGCCAAACCAAACTGAATCATCATAGATAAAGTTACGCCAATAATAAATGTTTTAATCAATCCGAAAACGGAGTATTTATGAATAACGTTACTCGTTAGTATTATTAACGGCACCAGTAACAATGACAATTTCACCTCTAAATCAAAGAGTCCTTCACTCACATTTAGCGTGTAAAGCATCCCTAAAATCGATACCAGGTAAAAAGAAATAAAGGCCAGAATATAGCGCTTTCTCTTTTTGAAGTAGTGTTTTCTATCCTCCCAAGGAACAATAAAAAGATTGGTTACCAAAAATAAAACGAGTGTTATTGGAATTATTCGTTCTTGAAATGAAATAAGAAAAACCAATATATGGAGCACGTAAAAATCAAGCTTGCTTGCTGATATATTTTTTAATGCTTTTTTCAAAATAAATTATCGAGAGGTGGCAAAATTCTGAACACCTGGTTTACGATTTAATAAATTAACGCTAACAAACCCTTTAATATATCCCCAACCGTAGCTGATATGGATAAGTGGAAACAACCAAGGGATTACTATTAGCAAAGAGAATCGATTATTAGCCAACGCAATTTTCACGCCTACAAATACAGATATCAAAATATAAAATGAAAGTCCTACTAAATAAGAAATCATCAATAGTTGCGGTAAAAACGGGACAACTAACCCAAACAATAGGAATAGCACAAATACGGGAGGTACAAATTGTCTTAACGTAGCAGCGGACCCCAACTTTACATTTACCAATGGCTTAAAAAGACCGTATTGGAAAAACATTTTCATCATGGTAGATACGGAAGCTCGTGCGTAATACTCAATCTCTACATCTGGGATTAAAAATATTTTTCCGCCATTCTTGATTATCCTTCCATTAAACTCATCATCTTGATTTCGAATTAAATCGGTATCAAATAAGCCTATTCTATCAAACACTTCTTTTGGAAAACAGCCAAATGGAACGGTATCCACTTCCTTAACTCCCAGATTTTCCAATCGGTAACTCGCATCACCAATACCTAACGGGTGTGATGTTGCTAACGCAATAGAAGTGGCAATAATCCCTTTATTTGCCGGAGTCGTTATCCAAACCCCACCAACATTATCGGCCTTTGTGTTCTCTAACTCCGTAACCAGTCTTGAGACGTAATTCTTAGGGTATTTAGAGTGCGCATCTAATCTAACAATCACATCTCCATCTGCTATTTTTATAGCATAGTTTAAAGCATATGGAACTACACGTTCAGGATTATTTATTAAACGAACATTGGGGTGATTTATAATATATGTTTCAATTAAATCTCGCGTA
>CAXMPG010000058.1:0-20888 GCA_964195485.1 uncultured Desulfobacterales bacterium | reverse complement strand
CTTTAATAGTGAATTCATTCCAATCTATTAATTCAATAGTCGTATTTGACTGAATTTGGAAGGAAGCAGGGTTTCCTCCAAATGCCACCCAAGATAGTTTAGGCAGGATAAATAACCAATCTGGAATAGATTTCAATTTGTTAGCTGAAATTCTTAGGAGTTCTAAGTTGGTACACTTCGCCATCTCGGAAGGTAGTTCTTCCATAAGATTACCTGCTAATGCACATTTCTGAAGTAAGTGACAATCGCCAATACTCTTTGGGATTTCACTTATCTTATTATCCGTTAAAATCAGCCATCGTAACATTGGGGGAAATGCATTTTCAGGCACCGTATGTATTTGATTGGATTTAAAGCCAATCATACTCAGTCTTGGAAACTCTTTTAGTATAGCTGGAAATACGGTAAAATTGTTTCGCGCAATAAATAAGATTTTTAAGTTCTTCAATTGGGCTATGCTATCAGGCAATACCGTTAATTGATTATCTGATAAATCCAAGATCTCCAAGCTATCTGCGAGAGTTAAAATTTCTTCCGGAAACTCCTTTAAACCAGAAGCTAATTTTAGCGTTTTTGAACCAATTAGTTTTCCTGATTTTAATTCGTCTAAAGAGTGTGTCATAGTAAAATTATAGTGTGCTAACTTAGCTTTATGGCTATTGCTTAATAAGCTAGATAAGCGTTAAATTCGAAAATATTTAGTGCTGCGGCCGCCTTACTTAGCTAACAGATATGTTGATGTAACAAAAACGACCGCTAAAACAATAAAGTTCTAGCGGTCGTTTTTTTAATTTTAAGTCCAATTACATTTTAGCTTCAAAGTCTAAAAAAGTAGTTCTAATTATATTCACACAATCTAATAATTGTGGTTTTGTCATTACTAATGGTGGAGCAAATCGAATAATATTTCCATGAGTTGGTTTAGCTAACAATCCATTTTCAGAAAGTTTCATGCAAAGATCCCATGCAGTGGTACTGTCTGGAGAGTCATTCACCAAAATAGCATTCAATAATCCCCTACCTCTCACGCTACTTACCAATTTACTCTCTAAAGCGAGCTTCGTAATTTCATCACGAAAAATATGCCCAAGTTTATCTGCATTTTGTGCTAGTTTTTCATCGTTAACCACATTTAAGGCTGCCATGGCTACCGCAGAAGCCATTGGGTTCCCGCCAAAAGTAGAACCATGCTGTCCCGGATGAATTACTTCCATAATATGATTATCAGCTAGTACTGCCGAAATTGGATATACACCACCTGAAATTGCTTTTCCTAAAATCAGGATATCTGGTTTCACTTCAGGTTTGTTTTCACACGCAGAAGTACACTTGCAATTTCCACACGTAGCCAAAAGTCTTCCAGTTCGCGCAATTCCTGTTTGAACCTCATCAGCAATAAACAATACGTTTTTATCTTTACATAGTTTTGACGCTTCTTTTAAGTATCCGTCACCTGGAACATAAACACCCGCTTCCCCTTGAATAGGTTCTACTAAAAACCCAACAACGTTTGAATCGTTTAAATCTTCTCTTAATGCATCAATATCATCGTAAGGAATTCTTACAAACCCAGTCGTAAACGGACCGAAATTTTGACGTGCATCAGGATCATTCGAAAATGAAATTATAGTAGTCGTTCTACCGTGAAAGTTGTTTTCACATACAATAATTTTTGCTTGATTTTGAGCAACACCTTTTTTCTCGTACCCCCATTTTCTGGCTAATTTTAAAGCTGTTTCAACCGCTTCAGCACCAGTATTCATTGGCAATATTTTTTCAAAACCAAAATACTCCGTTGCAAACTTCTCGTATTCTCCAAGTTTATCATTAAAAAATGCTCTAGAAGTAAGGGTTAACGTTTTAGCTTGTTGCGTTAAGGCATCAATAATTTTTGGATGACAATGCCCTTGATTAACTGCAGAATAAGCCGAAAGAAAATCATAATACTTCTTACCTTCTACATCCCAAACAAATACTCCTTCCCCTCTTTCCAGTACTACCGGAAGCGGGTGATAATTATGTGCACCATACTTATCTTCTAATTCTATATAATGTTTTGAACCTAACTTTTCTGCTGTCTTTGTCATACTCTGAATTTTAAAATTTTAACGTTTGCAAAATTAATCTTATTCATTCAATTTTCATGGTATTTATTGGCTAGTGAAAATTCTATTTTTTAGCCATACTGGAATTCTTTAAACCCTACGATTTGGCACGCTTTTAACCCACCCTAATTACCGTTCCATATTTATTACGTTAGCTTTGCATACACGCATTCTTATGAAAGTAAAAGTCCTATTTATACTAGTCGTTTTCGCTTCAGCAGCCCAATTTAGTTTTGGTCAGAGAACAGAAACTAGCGTAGATTTTTCAGAAAAGAAAAACCGGATTGTTTTGGAGACCGAAAATGATATGCTTTTCAATTCTGATAGTTATTATACGGCTGGTGTAGCGATTTCATACACCCACCAAAATCTAAAAAAAACGCCTGCACAATTCCTATTAAAGTCAAAAAGCGATAGCGTATATACCTTTACTGGATTTGGCTTTCAGCAAAGAATATTTACTCCTTATTCTATCACAGAACCAAACTCTATTGCGAATGACCAACCTTACTCTGCTTATTTATTACTTACCAATTACACCGTATTGGTAAACTCAAAAAAAAGACTTAAAATATCCACCGAAATTGGGTTTGGAATAATGGGAGAAAAAGCCCTTGGGGAAGAAATTCAAACCATTGTGCACCAAATTGTGGGTTCACCCATTCCAATAGGCTGGGAAAACCAATTACAAAACTCCTTTTTAATAGATTATCAATTTAGAATAGAAAAAGGGTTCTTTACCGATTGGACCTCTGAACATTTAGTGCCATTTGCCGCAGCTAGAATTGGAACCTTAACCAACAGAGTTCAAATTGGATTAATGGCCAAATTTGGGAATAAAACAACGTACTTGCAACTAAATGAGTTTAGCTCAAAATCTGCCGACCATCTAATATGGGAATGGGTCTATGCCGCTAATTTACAAGGTGTTTTTTACGATGCTACTTTACAAGGAGGAATGTTTGGTCCAAGAGACCCTAATGCGCTGGAAAGAAAGGATGTTATTTCTGCCCAATTCCAAATGCGAACAGGCATTAATTTAAACTACAAAAGGTACAGTTTACGGTATATGATATTTTTCAACTCTACGAATTTCGTAACCGCAAAAACGCATAGCTATGGTAGCGTTAATTTAGGATTCTCTTTTTAGTGGAACGATTAAATTACGCGTGTAATCAATCTTAAATGATGCGAATAATCATGAATATCATCATTGTAAATACCTTGATGATCAATTCTATCTACACGCACTTTACCCGAAGCGTGAATGATTTTATTATCGCCTAATAAAATACCCACATGGGTAATTCTACCTTCTTTATTATCAAAAAAGGCTAAATCGCCAGGAGTGGCTTCTTCAATAAAGCTTAAACGCTCCCCAATCTCCGCTTGCTGCGATGCATCACGTGGTAAATCAACGCCACACATTCGGTATATAATTTGAGAATATCCAGAACAGTCAATTCCAAAAGGAGTTCTTCCTCCCCATAAATAAGGCGAGTTTAGATATAGGAATGCAATTTCAACCAGTACGTCTCTTCCTACATTTGGTTTATGAATAACATCGCCATCAAACTCAAATACTTTATCTGAAAACGTACAGGTGTTGTTTTTGAATTCGGGTAAAACACTCCCTAAAACTAATGGAGAAAACACATCAGAGTCTTTCTCTTGTAATAACGAAATAAGCTCCGTAGAATAGGTTTTTGAGCCCTTTTCTAGATGCATAAATTCGTCTCTCTTAATCTCTAGATGTTGCTTGCGATCAATCCATGATTCATACCCATCATGCACTCCTCGCACTTTAATCCACATTTTACGTTCATCAATTACCCGGTAAATTTCACCAAATAGCAATTGCGACACCATTTCACTGGTATCGGCAGGCTCAAGCCTACATGGAACTATACTTAAGGCACAAATGCCGTATTTCATGTTGATTTAATTTATTCTCTGACGAATTTAATCTAAGCGTATTAAATTGAAATTAGTCAATCCCCTTAATCCCTCTTCGCCTAGGAAGAAACACTATAATGCCCGACAAATAAAAGCTATCAAGAGCCTACTTGTCGGGCGTTAAAATGTTATTATTAACAGTGTAATGTAATAACTAAACGAGTTCTAATACAAATGCCGAAGCACCTCCACCACCGTTACAAATACCGGCAGCTCCTAACTTACCATCGTTTTGTTTCAATACGTTAATTAAGGTAACTAGAATTCTTGAACCGGAAGAACCAAGTGGGTGACCTAAAGCAACCGCTCCACCATTTACATCCACTTTAGAAGCATCTAATCCTAATTTTTCAATGTTTACTAATCCTACTACAGAAAAAGCTTCGTTTAATTCCCAATAATCAATATCAGAAGTTTCTAAACCCGCTTTTTTCAATGCTTTTGGTAACGCTTTTGAAGGCGCAGTTGTAAACCATTCTGGTGCATGAGCAGCATCCGCATATCCTCTCACTTTCGCGATTGGAGTAACGCCTAACTCTCTCATTTTTTCACCACTCATTAAAATCAATGCAGAAGCACCATCATTTAAAGTAGAAGCATTTGCTGCAGTTACAGTTCCATCTTTTTGGAATACGGGACGTAAAGTTGGAATTTTTTCAAATTTCACGCTTTTGTATTCTTCATCTTCGGTAACCATTACTGGCTCACCTCTTCTTTGAGGTACTGGAACGGGTACAACTTCATTATCAAATTTACCTGCTTCCCAAGCTGCTGCTGAACGCTTGTATGATTCAATAGCAAACTCATCTTGTTCTTGACGTGAGATGTCACATTCAGAAGCACATAAATCAGCTGCAACTCCCATATGGTAGTTGTTATATACATCTTGAAGACCATCCAGTACTAAACCGTCTTGCGCTTTAAAGTCTCCTAATTTAAATCCGTTACGCGAATTTTTGATGTAGTGAGGAACTTGTGACATGTTTTCCATACCACCCGCTAAAACCACATCGTTATCACCTGCAAGGATCGACTGCGCAGCCATCATTACCGCTTTCATTCCTGAAGCACATACTTTATTCACAGTTGTACACGGAACATTTTGAGAAATACCACCATAAATAGCTGCTTGTCTGGCTGGAGCTTGTCCCTCACCGGCTTGCAACACATTACCCATATATACTTCTTCAATCCATTCTGCTTTAATGTTACCTTTTGATAAGGCTCCTTTAATAGCAGCTGCACCCAGCATTGGAGCAGGCACGGTAGATAAACTTCCGTTAAAACTTCCCATTGGTGTGCGAACCGCAGAAACTATAAATACTTCTTTCATCTGTCTTTTATTTTAGCGAATCGGTCTGAGGATTCTCGCAACAAATCTTCATCTGTTTGAGAAATTACCTTACACGCAATTCATATTGTATGATTTAAATGTTCAAATTTTGTGAGTGCAAAGTTACGATTTTCGTTGATGTCAGAAAAGGACTTTTGTTAGGTGTTTAACTATTCCCGAATAATTTGTTATACCCCCTTTAAAACTCAATAAACAACGATACAAGTCGCTGACCCTCATAATACAAATATTCATTTTTACCTAATGCAAAATTATTCAACCCATCTAAGACTAAAGGTTCATTATGCGTAAGGATGGTTCTTGAAAAAACTTCTTCCTCATTTATTCCATAAACCAGGTATTTAGAATCATCCCCATCCGTCACCTTTGTATTCTCTTCCTTTTTTTCATTATGGTTTCCAAAATCTTTAAATACTAATGCGAATTGGTCATTTTCAAGCTTTAATAAGTCCGTTTTTCCAACCAAGTATTCTGCTGAAATCACAGACATATGCGGGATCACTTTGGTCCAATTAATTTTACCCACTTCATCCATATTAACCACCATTATATTGCGAAAATTGTACATTTTAACACGCTCTGGCCTACTTGGGTTCGTGCTAGCTTGATCGGTAATAAACCTTTGTTCTAAGATTAAGGTCGTTGAGCTATTTTTATTTTCAACTACATGAGCTACTTCATATGATCTCAAAGGGTTATATCTTCCTTTCTTTTGTAGTCTAGCAATTTCATCTAACTCATAATCTTCCAAAAACATCGTTAAATATTCCTCTTTTACTATTTCATTTTGAACATGCACAATTTCATCTAACTCCTCATCAAAGAACACGCTGTTTAAATAAATTAAACCCTCCGCTATACTTCTAGAACTAAAAATAAATCTCAGGGTTCCATCCGCCATCATTTTAGAGAACATCTTTCCAAAAGTTTGATTTTTATTGTTTAGCAAGATTACTTGAGATTTCACATCCTCTCCCACCACAATAACTTCGTAACTCATTAGGTTAAAATCATATTGACCGCCTGCTCGCTCTAGGTAATCATTAACTACCCTGCGTGAACGTGTAATATATACCTTGCCATTATTACCTACTTTTAATTCAGAAACTTTGTAAACACTTTCATTTGCACTGGGTATTAATTTTCTTTTTTCCCACAAAACATTAAAGTCTTTATCCGTTACAGTAACAATAACCTCACGTCCTACCTCGGGGGTATCTTTTCCAAGGGTTAAAAAAGCAACCGTACTTGAATCGGGTGAATAAGCTTGCCAAAAATACCTACCATATCCGTTTTTGGGGAGTTTAATTCCGTCTTGCCAAGCCAGAACAGGTTCAGGTTCTACAAAGGTCATAGTTCTTTCATCAAACACAAATTTTGAAATAACTCTGCTTTTGGATTGTTTATCGTACGTAAACCGCACGAAATGAAGCGCATTATCTTCTACAAAAAGATGGTCTATATCTCGGTATTTTAACACCTGCCCATCAACGGTAGCTAAGCCTTTCTTTACCATTCCCATCTCCTTATCGAAAATATACACAGTGAGTTTAGTATAAAACATATTTACTCCGATAGCGGCAATACCAGATTCTACCTTTCCAATAATTTTAATCACCCCATCTTTTGCGGTTACTGGAAATGATTTACCAAATTCTAATTCTAGGTAAACTTCAGAATCTTGACTGTGTACTATAAAACTACTGATTATTAGGGTTAAAGCAATTGTTATTTTTCTCATGATAAGTTGTTAAAATTAAGGATTACGAAAATAAGAAATAAGGGTTATCAGACTAGGTTATTTATAATAAGATTACACCATCAATCAATCTCTAAACACCAATTTTACCAGCTTAGTACGTTTTTTTGTTTGACCTACAATTACCATTTCGTTTCCTTCAATACCGACACTAATAGCTGGAATACTTAGTACTTGCTCATCCGCACATTTATAGATAATAACATGGTTTACATAGCCTTCATCGGTGATTTCATACAGTACCAAATCAGTATTATTTCTATTGGGTATCCAAGAGTAAATTTTATCTAATTTATCGTAAAAGCTATTTTTAGGGTTATCATTAAATACAATAACCAGGTTTCCATTATTTAATTGCATCAATCCGTAACCCGCATAATAACCGCCATCTGTAGAAGTTTGTTTTTTAGGTATTAAATCCATCCACTCTACTTCACCTTTAAAGTTAAATTTTACAATAACAATATTTCCATGTACGAAATAGGTGGTGACGTGTTCATTTCCATGAATATCAGAGTATGAAGTGGTATATTCAAAGTATTGCTCTGCTATCATGGTTACGGAGGAGTCATAATTTTCAACAATCTCATCTATAGTGTAGGCATACATCTCTAGTTCCTTGCCTTTCCCCGCATTTTTCTCTGCTCTTTTTTTGATTTTATCTGACTCATGCTGCACAATAAACTCTCGCAAAAACTCTGTTTTAGAATCATTAATTATCTCATAATCTTTATTGTAAACTAGATTAAAAACACCATCCTGACCACCTCCATTACCGGAATAGAAGCCAACAATTTGAAAGTTTCCGTTTTCTAATCGTCTAAATGAAATATCGGTAACAAATTGTTTATCCAAAAGCACATCCACCGCTATAGGCGGTTTATTAGGTTCATAAATCATCATTTTAAAAGTGAAATTCACCAACCTTTTCTTACTACTATTACTTTTATCATACATCTTAACTAAAAAGTATACATTGGCATCGTTACCCATTAAAACTTGGTAACGGTCAAAATCTTGACTACCCTTATCCATTACTATATTCTCATTGCGCCATACTTCATTCATGGACTTATCAAATACAATGAGTCCAAATTTCTCCTTTTCATTTGAAGCTACCGGTAAATCGGTTACAAAAAGTAAATAATTTGAATCGGCCGAAGTAGTAAACGAATAATTGGCTGATTCTCTTCTTCTATACCCTTCATAAGAAGCACTGCCTAATTCTTTAGGAGTTGAAAATGTGAGAGTGGCGTTATTTAATATTTGGCTATATAAATACGTTCTTTTCTTCTTTTTATCTAAGTAGGTGGTAAATAAAATGAACTGCGTACCAAACCTAATTAGCCCTTTATATTTGAGCTCATTACCTACATATGTTAATACAATAGAATTCTTCTTTTTTAACGAAAGATTGTTGGCATAACAATATACGGTTAAGTGGTTTCCTTCTCGGGAAATAGCATACACCCCATTTTCATCTTTCCCAATAATTTCATCTACAAACTCTTTACGGTATGTTCTTATTTCGGGACCAAACTTAATATCAAAATTTTTATCTCCAATTTGAGAATAGCCTATGAACGGAAATACTACCAGCAGTAATAAAACTAAAGAAACATATAATTTAGTACATTTTAACTTCCAGTATGGATTCCTATAATTATTCATCAACTCTCAAAAATAAAGAATTCAATTCCCTTTTGTAGTACCATTCCTGTAATAAAAGAAATCAAACTATTTAAATAAATTAAGTCCAAAAAAAAGCCGCTAATTTTCATTAACAGCTTTTAGAATTCGTTTAATCATTATCAATCAAAAACTAACTTTACAAACTTTGTTGCTTTTCTAGCTTGTCCTAAAATGATTAATTCATCATCTGCTACCTCTAAACTTACTTTTGTCCGACTAATAACTTCCTCTTCAATTCCTTTATAAAGAATGTATCTATCTAAATGTCCTTCATCCGTAATTTCAAACAATACCACATCTGTTTTCTTTTTATTTGGAACCCAAGAATAAAAATTACCCGATTTCTCATAGTAGCTGTTTTTAGGATTATCATTAAACACCAAAACCAAGTTTCCGTTTGTTAACTGCATAAATGCATAAGAAGAATAATATCCACCATCATTCGTAGAGTGTTGACGCTTTGGAATTAACTCCATCCAATCCACTTGACCCTCTTCATCAAATTTGACCAACACAATGTTCCCATAAATGTAATGATACGTAGTACTTGTACTTCCGTTTGAACTGGTAGTGGTAGTGGTGTACATATAATATTGTTCTGCCATCATGGTGATTGTACCATCATTGTTTTCAATAATTTCATCAATAGTGTATGAATACATCTCTACAGACTTTCCTTTCTTTTCTTTTTTAGTGGCTTTTTTCTTTTGTTTGTTAGACGAATGTTGCACAATAAATTCGGTAGGAAACTCCTTGGTTACTTCATTAATGATATCGTATTCTTTATCAAAAATTAAATTGAACACCCCATTTTGACCCCGTCCTTCTTCAGAGAAAAAACCGACTACTTGTATATTCCCATTATCTAACCTTTCAAAACTAATATCCGTTACATGTCTATTTTCTAGAGAAACATCAAATGCTTCTGGCTCACCATCACCATCTTGAGAATACACTAACATTTTAAAACTATAGTCAATCTCACCTCTCTTAAACTTCCTTGATGTATCATATATTTTAGCTAACAAATACGCTTTGCCATCGTTACCAATTTGCATGTCGTATCTATAAAAATCATAATCTAATTCTTCCACATTTAGGTCACGTTCCGCCCATACCTCATTCATATCGGTATCGTAAACAATAAAGCCAAACTTATCATAATCATCCTCTTTGGTAGGTAAGTCCGCTACAAAAAGCAAGTACTTTCCATCAGATGAAGTAGTAAATGAATAAGAAGCAGACTCTTTTTTCTTATATCCTTCATACGAAGTTTCAATCAAGGTTTTTGGCTTTGAAAAGGTTAACGTTTTCTTATTCAAAACTTGGCTATACAAATAAGTCAGTTTTTTCTTTTTATCCCTATAGGTGGTGAACATAATAAAGTCCTCGTTCATTTGCACAATTCCTCTATACCATAAATCATGTTTTTGGTATTTTAATTCTGTGGTGTTTTTTCGCTTTAAATTGAGCTTATTATCATAATAATGTAGTGTAATGTCATTATTATACAACGACATTACATAGGTCCCATTTTCATCTTTACCTATGATTTTGTCAATAAACTCTTTCTTTTTGAGTTTAATTTCCTCTCCAATAATAATTTCTAAATTGTCTGGTTTATTTTGGGCTAATACGGAACTAGCCATAAACAAAACGAGCAACAAGGTGTAAATATTTTTCATTTAAATCAATTATAATGGTTTCTTGAAAATTTCTCCCAAATGTATATTCTCTTACTTAAAGCCGAATAAATAAGCCTATAAAAACGCGTACGTTTAACGAAAAAACACTCCTTAAGATCAAAAATAAAAAAAACGTGAATAACTTCATTTAAAATTTTCACTTTAACTTCATTATAGTCTTAAAATTCAATATCATTGCTTGTCATTTTTTTTAATGGAAAGCGAAGATAAAAAGGAACAAGTAAAGCAATTATTCTCTAATTTTTTATTACAGAATGGTCACCGTAAAACGCCAGAACGTTTTGCGATATTGGATGAGATTTACAGTCAGGACGGCCATTTTGACGTGGAATCGCTATACAATAAAATGACCAGTAAGAAGTACCGCGTAAGTAGAGCTACATTGTATAATACCATTGAGTTACTACTTTCTTCTGGTCTTATACGTAAGCATCAATTTGGGAAAAATCAAGCGCAATTTGAAAAAGCTTTTGCCAATAAGCAACACGATCATTTAATTGATATTGAAAGTGGCAAGGTGGTAGAGTTTTGTGATCCAAGAATTCAAATGATAAAAAATAGTATTGCCGAACAATTTGGTGTGGATGTGATGTACCATTCATTAAATATCTACGCTGATTTCAAGTCAAAAAAGAAGAAATAAAATTTCAATTCGAAAATAAATTTAAGAATGCAAGCAGACGTATTATTAGGACTTCAGTGGGGTGATGAAGGAAAAGGTAAAGTAGTTGACTTTTTAACACCGAAATATAACATTATAGCACGTTTTCAAGGTGGACCAAATGCAGGTCACACTTTAGAATGGGACGGTAAAAAACATGTTTTACATACTATTCCATCTGGCGTATTCAGACCTAACACTCTAAATCTTATTGGAAACGGAGTGGTAATTGACCCTTTTATTTTAAAGGGTGAAATTGAAGAGTTAGAGCCATTTAATGTAGATATAAATGCGGTTCTTCAAATTTCTAGAAAAGCACATTTAATTGTACCTACCCACAAATTACTGGATGCGGCTTCTGAGCAAGCAAAAGGAAAAACAAAAATTGGTTCAACCCTTAAAGGTATTGGCCCAACTTATATGGACAAAACCGGAAGAAACGGTTTAAGAGTGGGTGATACCGAATCAGATTCTTTTTTAGAAAAATACAACGCTTTAAAAGAAAAGCACTTAAAGCTTCTTTCGCAATTTGAATTTGACCTTTCTACTTTAGAAGACCTAGAAAAAGGTTTTTTTGAGGGAGTTGAAAGATTAAAGCAAATTCCTTATGTGGATAGTGAGCATTCTGTAAATGCAGCATTAAAATCAGGCCAAAAAGTATTGGCTGAAGGAGCGCAAGGTTCTTTATTAGATATTGATTTTGGTTCTTACCCATTTGTAACTTCATCTAATACGGTAACTGCGGGTGCATGTACTGGATTAGGACTTGCACCAAATAAAATTGGTGAAGTTTACGGTATTTTTAAAGCGTATTGTACACGTGTAGGTAGCGGACCGTTTCCAACGGAGTTGTTTGATGAAGATGGTAAGTATTTAGGCGAAAAGGGACATGAGTTTGGCGCTACTACAGGTAGAGCTAGAAGATGTGGATGGGTTGATTTACCTGCATTGAAATATGCGATTATGGTGAATGGAGTGACTAAGTTAATCATGATGAAAGCCGATGTTTTAAGTGGATTAAAAAACATCAAAGTGTGTACTCATTATAATTATTTAGGCGAGCAAATCGACTATTTTCCGTATGATATTGTGAGTAATGAAGCTACACCTGTTTACAAAACAATGGACGGTTGGGAAGACGATTTACAAAACTTGAATGGAGAAGAAGATTTTCCAGCTGCGTTAAAAACGTATGTTGATTATTTAGAAAAAGAATTAGAAGTGCCAATCGTAATTGTTTCTGTTGGTCCGGATAGAGACAAAACAATTGTTAGAGATCAAAGCATCTTATCTTAAACAATTGATAATAAACTATAAAAAAGTGATTAGATTCTGATTTAATCACTTTTTTTGTATCCTTAAAACACATATATTTTTTTGCGCTTCAACTATCACATATTCTTCTTTATTCTTTCGGTATTCATTTTAGGGAATTCCTCAAATACATATGCCCAAAAAAAATCTAAAATCAAGTTATTAGGTGCTGATAAAATGATTTATGACCAAGAAGTATATGGTAAAGTAAGAATTTTACAAGGAAATGTTCGCTTTAAGCAAAATGAAACTCTCATGTATTGCGACAGTGCGGCTTTGTACGCCACAAACAATTCCATGAAAGCTTTTGGTCATGTAAAAATTATAGACAAGAAAAAAGGCACAGAAATGACCGGTGATTCTTTACTGTATGATGGAAACACTAAGAAGGGAAACCTTCGGGGTGATATTTTATTAATCAATGAAAATCAAATCCTAAAAACACGTCATTTAGATTTCGATACCAAACAAAACTTAGCCTACTATTATGGAGGCGGTGTGATTACCAATTCAGATGATGGAGCGGTGTTGCGAAGTGAAAAAGGATATTACCACTCTGACACCAAAGTATTTTTCTTTAAGGACTCTGTACAGTATGAAACAGAAAAATATAAGATATTCTCTGATACCATGGAATACAATACCACAGATGACATTGTATATTTTCATGGCCCAACGGATATTTTAAGCGATTCTAGCTCCATTTACTGCGAAAGTGGTTGGTACAATAAGCCCCTCAACCTTTCTACTTTTTCGCAGAATGTAAAAATGATTTCTGATGGCCAAACTATCAATACCGATAGTGTGATTTACAATCAATTACTAAAAACGGGAGAAGCATTTGGAAACGTGGAAATTATTGATACCGCGAATAAAACAGAAGTTTATGGGGACTATGCTATTTACAACAACATCAAAAGAACATCTTTGGTAACAGGCTCTTTAGAGCTAATTATGGCTTTTACTAAAGATACCCTTCACCTTCATTCTGACACCTTAATTACCGAATACGATTCTACTGAAACCCACCGACTAATTCATGCATTTCATCACGTGCAATTTTTCAAACCTGACTTACAAGGTAAATGCGACTCGTTAAGTTTTTCGGAAGTAGATTCTACTATTCGGTTGTACATCGCCCCTATTGTGTGGACGGATAGCAATCAAATCACCGGTAAAGAAATCATCATTAAAACCTACGATGGCGTAATTCAAAACATGCGTATTAATGAGGAGGCTTTTATTGTTTCGGAAGAAGAAACAGCACTTTACAATCAAATAAAAGGAAAGACCCTTAATGCATTTTTCAAGGATAACGAGATTTACAGAATTGACGTAAACAGATCAGGTCAAACCATTTATTATGTGCGCGATGAGCAAAATGAGTTAATGGGGATGAACAGGTTGGATTGCAGTAACATGAGCATATTTGTAGATTCCACCGGGATTAATAACATCAAGTTTTACAAGCAACCAGATGGTACTTTTTTCCCTATGAAAGAGATTACTTTAGAAATGAAATTGCTTCGTCACTTTTACTGGAGAACAGAAGAGCGACCTTTAACTGTAGACGATATTTTTAACTGGACCGATGTGCCAGACCATGTATTAAATAGAAGACGAAGTAGGTAATTTTCTAAAAGTGAAAGTTCAAGGATAATGAACTTATTGGATTGAAAATAAAAACCCCTTCTACATCTGAGTAATAGGTAGTAGACCCATATATAGGAAGCGTCACAAACTGATTTGCACCAATAGTTGCACTCGTTTCTAGCCTAACAGAAAAACATTTATTTAACTGGTACGAGGCTCCAATTGTAGGATTAAAACCCAAAGTAGTGGCACTTGAATTAAAGGGCATTGGATCACAACGAGGGTCTAAATAACAAGAGGTCAATAAAGTCCCATCATTATAACTTGAAGCATACATGAACTCAAAGGCGACATAAGGTTTTAACTTTTTGATCGCTAAATGGTATTCATACCCTACTCTAAGTTCTTTATTCCAAACACTTCCTGAATAATATTTTCCCACTTCCATGTTCTCGTAACTGGGAAAATCAGGAAAATCTTTCTTTGTATAAGTAAAGCTTACGCGAAGGGCACTCTTTTTAAAATGAAATTTATACATGACCCCATTCAAGTAACCATGCTGCGGAAAGTATTCATTATCAAAGGTGTCATTTGCACGATACATGTAAGCATTTGAAAAACTATACACATTCAATCCAAATTCATGACGAGTTAGTTTGGTATCTGTGTCTTGAGCGAAACCAGTCAAAATCAATAAAATTAAGAACAGAGTACTCGGTATATTCTTGGTCATTTTATAAGGCGTTTAATAAAAAGAATTATTTTGGTACTAAATTAACGTAATAAGACAACCATTGCAATTGTATTTTTAGCTACCCGATTCCTTGTCCTATTACTGTTTCATTTCTACGCTAATTATTGTTTACAAATTACTCTTCAAAACGTTTTTTGATACCAAAAAAATAGCCTCAAAAAACTACTTTTGAAACCAATTTCAATCATCAAAAATGAATCAAGCCCACGCACTCAAAATTTTAAAATCTGGCGAAAACGTATTTCTTACTGGTTCTGCAGGAGCTGGAAAAACGTACGTATTAAATCAATATATTGATTATTTAAAAGCCCGAAAAATTAGAGTTGCAGTAACGGCTTCTACTGGTATTGCGGCTACTCACATGAACGGAATGACTATTCACTCATGGGCTGGGATTGGAATTAAGGATAAGCTAACATCTGCCGATTTAAGAAATATGGATACCAAAAAGTATCTTCAAAAAAACCTTGAAAAAGCTAAAGTTTTAATCATTGATGAGATTTCAATGCTTCACCGAAATCAAATAGATATGGTGAATCAAGTATTAAAGCATTTCAAAAACACGAAGAGCCCGTTTGGTGATATTCAAGTCATATTTGCAGGAGACTTTTTCCAGCTTCCTCCTATTGGAAACACACCAATCAAAGATCGGTTTGCATTCATGAGTTCCTCATGGGTAGAAGCCGATTTGAGAATTTGTTATCTTACGGAACAGTACCGACAAAGTGATAATTCTTTGAATCAAATTCTAAATGAAATTAGAAGCGGTGCTGTTACTCAAAACTCCATTAACTTACTTCACGGTGCTTCAAAAACGGTTTTAAAAGATGATTGGGAACCTACAAAGTTATACACGCATAATTTAGACGTAGATAAGATTAACAAGGCTGCATTGATTAAGCTAAAAGGTACAACCACCATTTTCAAAGCCAAAACATCTGGTAACGCAAAAATTTTAGAATCCTTCAAAAAATCGGTGCAAGCTGCAGAAGTCATAGATTTAAAAATTGGCGCTAAGGTGATGTTTGTAAAAAACAATCCGGACATTGGATATATCAACGGCTCATTGGGCGAAGTAGTAGATTACTCTCACGAAACCGGGTTTCCGATTGTGAAATTATTGAATGGTAAAAAAATCACCGCGGCATACGATTCTTGGAGTTTAGAAGATGATGGTGGAAAATCGTTAGTGAAATACGACCAGGTTCCATTGAAATTGGCTTGGGCTATAACGGTTCACAAAAGTCAGGGAATGACTCTTGATGCGGCTGAAATTGACTTGAGTAAAACCTTTGAGAAAGGACAAGGTTATGTGGCTCTTTCAAGGCTTAAAGAATTAGAAAATTTAAAGCTTTTAGGGTTTAATAATACGGCTTTAGAAGTAGATACCTTAGCCTTAAAAGCGGATAGACGTTTCCAAGAGCTTTCATCAGAAAACGAGATTAGGTTTATTGATACCGTTAAATTAGATGAAGATGCCAAAGAGTTTGTGCAATGGTGTGGCGGATTAACCAATGAAGGTGAAATTGAAAAACACGCCAAAAAAGCAAAGTCAAAAAAGTTCAAAAAATCAACTTACGAGCAAACCAAAGATTTAATTGATAAAGGACTTAATATTACTGAAATTGCCGATGAGCGTGGACTTGGAATTAGTTCTATCATTACTCATATTATAAAGCTGCATGGAGAATACCCAAACATGGATATTAGCCGATTTAAACCAAATTCCAGCGCCCTAAAAGAAATTAAAGTAGCGCATACCAAACACGTTAAAACGCTTGATGAAGGAGAGCCTGCTAAACTAGGTGTGATACGAAACATGCTCCATAACAAGTATGAGTATAGTGACGTAAAATTGGCTTTGTTATTTATGTAGGGGAAGTTATGAATAAGAAACTCTTATCCCTACTCCACCACCTCAAAGCGTTTCACTAATTCATTCCCTTTTTCATCTGTTACTACCAAAACGTGGTACCCAGCTGGTGCTATTATTTCTAATTGATGAAAATCTTGGGTTTGTCCGATGTATTGACCGTCTACATGCCAAAAAACCTTCACTCCTGAGTTACGGTGAACCAATTCAAAAATGGCTCTTCCTTGTTCTCCTGAAAGCTCTTTAGGAATGAATATCTTGTTAGGGGATTTTGGGTAAATGAATTCCATAATACGCTTTTCTTCTGTTTGACAATCGTTTCTATAAGGAGGTAACGATTGGTATAATGGCGATTTAACCTTGTAAAACCATTCTTGAACAGGAGGTAAAACGAACCAGCTTTTATGCACCATGTTTTCCGCAGATTCACAATTCATGGTGACTTGATAACGTTGACTTTTATCTAAATGGACTTTGATATGAAACGGACAAACTTTGGTGTTTTGAATCGCTATTGGAATTAGGACCGTATCTACCTCATCACAATTCACTGAAATTTTATGTCCACTCACTCTACACACTTGTGTTTCAACGTAATCCATACTGGGTTGTTCAAACCATGCAGTTGTAGGTAAGTAATCGAATACATCAAACATAATGGGTGCAGCAAATCCAGAACCCGTTAACGCTGCTCTGCCTTCACCATCCGCATTACCTACCCAAACTCCTACAATATAATTTGGCGTGACTCCAATTGCCCACGCATCTTTATTGCCAAAGCTTGTTCCTGTTTTCCAAGCAATTTTACGTGACGACCCAAACGATTTCCATCCCGTACGGCTAATTGGACGATTAACTTCTGTGAGGGCTTGAAACGTTTCATACACAGCCGATGCCCTCAAATTGTCTTGGCTTACCGCTAAATATTTGGGAGTTTCATTAAAATACGGGCTTACGAAAAAATCATCGGTATTGTACAGTCCGTCTTTATTGTAATTATTAAGTCTACGCGCCATTCCGGCATACATACTTGCCATTTCAATCAGCTTACCTTCTGCGCCACCAAGAATAAGCGAGAGCCCGTAATGACTTGATGGAAAAACTAATGAGTTCATTCCCATACTTTTTAGATGATAATGAAATCGCTCCATACCGTGTTGACGCAACAATCGAACAAATGGCACATTTAAAGACCGAAACAATGCTTCATCAGCTTTTACGGCTCCATCAAATGTCATGTAGAAATTTTTAGGCGAGTAACCGGAAAAATAGGTCGGAATATCAGCTACCAACATTTTTGGTAATAGCTCTCCATTACTCAACATAGCCGAATACAGAAATGGCTTTAGTAAACTCCCAGTACTTCTTGGCGCTTTGATGATATCTACCGAGTTTCCATGACTTTTACTATTAGTGGCGTTACCTATATAGCTAATAATATTTCCGGTAGCGGGTTCAATTAGTATCACTGCCGCATTGTAAACTTCGTTATAGGCATACTTGGTAACATAATCGTTCACCATACTTTGAACCGATTTTTGTAACGAGGCTGAAATATGACTTTTAGTTCTTTGTCCGTGGTTAAGTTGATGCGCTCGATCTAATAAATGAGAGGCATATTGTGGTAATCGATACGGTTTGCCTGGTAATTCTTCGAGCTTGGCTAATTCGAAGGTTTGTTCGTCTATGACTTTTTTAGCGTACAGTTTCTGCAATAATCTATCTCTTTTAGCTTTTAGAATGGGTTCATTTTTTCCGGGATAAATTAATGAAGGTGCATTTGGTAGTACGGCCAAAGCAGCCATTTCAGCCCAAGATAATTGCGAAGGTGATCGGTTATAATATCGCCACGAAGCAGCATCCAATCCCACTACATTCCCACCAAAAGGGGCGTTGGAAGCATACATATTAATTATGTGCTTTTTGCTGTGGTTGATTTCTAAATGAAAGGTAATAAACAGCTCTAGGATCTTTTGCCAAAGACTTCGTTTTTGTCCGTTTCTAAGCATCCGTGCCACTTGCATGGTTAGGGTACTCCCGCCTTGTTTTACTTTACCTGCTTTTATATTTACCCGAATGGCTCTGAAAATTGATACTGGATTTACACCCGGATGAGCATAAAAATGTTGGTCTTCAAACTGTAAAATACATTGTTCAAATTTATTAGGTACCGAATCGGATACCGGAAACCGCCATTGGCCATCTTCGGCTATTCTAGCCCCTATCAAAATTCCGGTAGAATCTTCTAGAATTGTGGATGTTGGGTAGGTAAATTTAGCGTTAGGAATAATCAATCGGGATAGAAAAATTAGGGCTATTGTTAGAAACAATAGCCCTAATAAGAATTTTCTTTTTTTACTCCAATTTTTAACCAATTGTTTTCTTGTTTTTTAGAAGGCTTCTAGCGGTTCAATCCCCCTAATTTACTTCCTACGGTCGTAAATCCGCCCCCTTCTTCAAGGGGGAAACTAAATTCACACTTCTCGGCATCCCTCGGTATCCGAAGCTTTAGCGTAGGATGCAAACCTCTACACTCCTAAACTTTTAAACTCTAAACTTTTCGCCATCCGAAGCTTTAGCCTAGGATGGGGGAATTTACTCTTCGCCCGGCTTAACAACTCTTACCCATTGACCAGCTACGCTTGCATTAATCCGGTTATCATACATAGACTCTGCCATAACACTTGGTAAATAATACTCTCCTAGATAGGCCGCATTCAACACTATTCTAAACGTTTTTGAATATCCGGAATTATAACTTGAATACTGATTTAATCTAAAATAAGTATACACTCTATCGTCTCTGATATCTTGATATTCCGGAACATCTGCCTCATGGGTGTTTGGACCTTCATCCATGCGGGTATTGTGAATTTCCCAACCGGATGGAAAGATTTGAATCAATGCTAAATCATTGATGTATTCACTTGAATTTGGATTGGTTATGGTCACTTCAGCAATAAAATCTGTACCTTGTTCAACCTTAGAAACATCAATACTTGAACCCGTCATTGTGGTATATTTCACATCAATTTTCAAGTTATTTTCGGCTGCTATTTCTTCTCCTTTTGTAGGCGTTCCAGTAATTACTACACGTGCATACATTAATCCTTCTCCGCTATTATCTAAAGCAATGCTTCCGGAGTCTAGTTTAGAGGAATAATTAGCTATCTCAATCATTTTTAATGGAAGCGTGGAAACCATTTTGTCTTTCTGCTTATTATTAATATTGTAGGAAAAACGCATTTCTTTAGACACCCCATTTTCACCTGCAAATTTGGTCATAGCCATTAAACAATACGCGGTAGTTTGGGTACTCATCCAACGACTATCGGTTAAAGAACCTGAGATTTTCTTACTTAACGATAGCGCCTCATTTCGTTTACCCATAATACTCATGGCTTCCAAAATCATGGCGTCATCTCTATCGGCTGAACCATAGGTGTAACTGTTCCTATAATTTCCGTTTAAACCAACAAATGTTGCCAATCCTACTACCATTTCTTCTGCAATATTTTGTTGACCAGCTAAATAATAAGCCGCAGCTAAACGCCATTTACCGGCATCATCTAAATCGTTTGTTGCTTTTAATCGGTTCATTGCGCCCATTTCCGGATTTCCAGCTAAAGCCAATGTGTACAATCTGTACGCTTGTGCAAAATCGTAATACCTGCGCCAGTGCGACCCTCTGTAATTTGACAAGCTACCCGCATTATAGTTCTTAGCCGCTCTTTTTTGGTGTGCTATCCATTTATCTTTCATTCCGTTAGGAATTACAAAGCCTTTGTTTTCTGCTTCCAATATGAAATGTCCCACATACGTAGACGCCCAATCATAGGAGGAATTCCCACCTGGCCAGAATGAAAATCCGCCATCAGAATATTGAAACGAACGTAATCTGTCCAAAGCATATTTCACATTTTCTGTAGCGCGTTCAAAGGCGCGTTTATCGGTACCTGCATCCATCACATCTTTCAAATACAACTGCGGAAACGCCCGAGAAGTGGTTTGTTCTACACACCCATGCGGATAATCCAATAAGTATTTTAACCTTCGCTCAAAATCAACAGGTGGCATACTAGAACGCTCTAAAGTAGCGGAATTAGTACCTTCTACTCCAA
>CAXMPG010000057.1:0-28672 GCA_964195485.1 uncultured Desulfobacterales bacterium | reverse complement strand
TCACTCAAATTCATTGTATTATAATCATACTATTGCTCCAATAGTGTGGCTAAAAACAGCTAGAAAAAAGTAAAGACACAACGTCCTTGAACTAGAGATTTACTCTTTTTAAACCTGTTTAAAAGTATTAGTTTAGCGACTATCAATTTCACTCGGTAAAGAGTGCCAAAATTTCGTGTGTTCTTCAAGTCCAATTTCTGATATGAGAAAAGTTTTAGTTCTGTTTTTTAGTCTATTCATTCTTGCCGGAGTTAGCGCTCAGGAATCGTATAAGGATTTAATCGATGATTTAAGTATTAATTTTTATGACGTCTGTGTAGTGGCCGAATCTCATTTCGATACCATAAATAAAGACGAAAAAGGATCAGGTTACAAAGGGTATGTAAGATGGCGCATTAATAACGAATACAAGTATTACCCGAGTGGTAAAAGAAGCAACATAGATCCCTTTTTTGCGCAAACTGCGTATCAAACCAATAGTATTTCAACCCAAAGCATTTCTTTTAATAATGGATGGAACGAATTAGGCCCTTTTAGAATTGATAGTATTTCGGGGCAATACTCAGCGGGTTTAGGCCGGGTAGAAGACCTTTACGTAGATCCAAATGACACCAATACCATGTACATAGGTTCGAGAAGTGGTGGGTTTTGGAAAACATCTGATGGAGGATTAAATTGGCAAGGTGGATATTCAGATACGCTAATGGCAAGTGGGGTAAATACCATAGGGGTATCGCCAACAAATCACGACTCTATTTTAATAAATGTTCGAAATTCTAAAAATGGGAATTCTCATGGTATTTATAGATCGGTAGACGGAGGGAATTCTTGGTCTGTATCTAATTTTAACCCGACAATCCTTGGCTTTGGAGGGTTAGGTTTCAACTTCAAAATTTACGTCATAGCTTATCACCCAACGATTCCAAACCTCATTTTTATTGGTACGAATAAAGGAATCTATAAATCAAGTGATAATTTGCAAACGTGGACATCGCTTTACCCAACAGGTGATGTAACTGATATTCAATTTCACCCTACAAATCCTAACATCGTCTATCTTAGTGATACTGATAATGGCAATGGAAATAGAGATTATGTTCTTCGGTCTACAAATTTAGGGGTAAGTTACACCCAATCAGGTCAAATTATTGGAAACAATAATACGAGTAGTGTTCACTTATCGGTAAGTGCTGACTGTCCCAATTGTGTCTATTTTGCCTCCAATAACGGGGTATGGAAATCGACTGATAGTGGATTGACTTTTACTTTATTAAGTAATCCTAGTCAGGGTTGTGGTAGCTTTTGCGTTAATGATGCCGATACCTCAAATATGATTTATGGGTATCTTGATTTGGTTCAAACCAATGACGGAGGGAGTACATTTAACCAAGTTACCTGGTGGTCGTTAGGAAGTAGCCAACATGGTGGCGGAAACTTTCAATCAAATTTCAATACCTCAACTACCTATGTACATGCTGATTTACGCGCTGCTAAAAGTATAAATGGGTCATTTTATGTGGGTACAGATGGTACGTTTAGTAAAAGTAATGATGGTGGAATTACCTGGCAAATTTTGAATCAAGGAACGCCAATTCGTGAAAACTACAAACTTGGGGTGAGCCAGTCTAACCACTACCGAAGTATTTCGGGTTCTCAAGATAATGGTACTAGTATTAAGCTAAAAGATACGTGGTTGGAGTTTTATGGTGCAGATGGAATGGAAGCTATTATTCATCCGCTAAATGACGACTGGATGATTGGTAGTGTGCAATACGGGAATAGAAAAAGAACCATTGATGGCGGACAAAGTTTATCAGGAATTACCCCACCAAATAACGGAAATGCCTATTGGGAGGCACCCATTGCTTATGATCCAAATAATCAAATGAGAATTTACGACTTTAGAGATTCGGTGTATGTGAGTGAAGACTTTGGTTCTAATTGGTTATATAGAGGTAAAGCGACATCTTTTACAGGAACGATTAAGCAAGCCGCTATAGCGGAGAATAATTCTGATATTATAATTATATCGAAGGATAGATACATTGATAAATCCATTAATGGAGGTGCTACTTTCTCGAGTATTAAAAGTAATTTACCTAATGCCACTATTCAAGATATTGCTTTTCACCCTGCTAATGATAACATCATAATTGTTACCTATGCCACCTATCAAAATGATAATAAAAAGGTTTACATTACGTACAACGGTGGATCTACATGGATAAATATTACGTATAACCTTGGTAATATGCCAATTCACTCCGTGGTTATAGATCATACCAATTCTTCTAATATTTATGTAGGTGCAGAAATTGGGGTGTATACTAAAACTATGAGTGCAACCACTTGGTCACTTTACAATCCTAATCTCCCGAATACAACGGTAGAGGAACTAGAAATTGTTTATGGTTCTAATACCTTAAAGGCGGCCACTTGGGGTAGAGGCTTATGGGAATATAATTTATTGAATAGAGCCAGTTTCCCATCGGTAGTTACCACAAGAATCACGGATCAACCTACCGATGATTATCCGAAATTTGGTATGGATCAGTTTGTGACATCCGTAATTTCTCATTCGAGCGCTTTAGATACCGTGTTTTTAAAATGGTCGGTTAATTCAGCCACTTTTGATAGCACTATGGTGATGACTAACACCGTTGATTCTACATTTGTATCTCAGTCAGCCTTACCCAATTATCCGGCTGGAACAAAAATGTATTTTAAGGTTTTTGCGGTAGGAAATGGTTCTGATACCACAGAAACGTATAAGTTCATGTATGAGGTTAAGCCTTTTGATTACTGTGCGGCTACTGGAAATAGTGGTGGAGGAAACTTATTCATAACCAACCTGACAGTCGCAAATATTGCTAATACCAGTGCCAATAATGCGTATACATTTTACACTGATTCGGTAGTTTATCTATTTGTAGATTCTACGTATTCTATTTCTTTATCGGCCAATACAACTTGGGCTAGTAACGACTGTAACGCATGGATAGATTATAATCATAATACTCTTTTTGAACCCTCCGAAAGTTTGGCATTGCCTTCTTTTACGGGAAATACTTCGCAAAATAACTTTACTGTTCCGTCAAATGCTAATCACTCAGATACCTTACGATTAAGAACCAGATTGTCTTATTGGGGCAGTGTTCCTCCATTTTGTGGCAGTACTTTAGGTGAAGTAGAAGATTATCCTGTAATTGTAACCGCAGTGCCCTCGCTAGGATTTAATTTATCGAGTTCTGTATTGTGCCAAGGAGAGCAGTTGTATGTTAATTACACCGGTGATGCGGTTGATTCTGTGGTTTGGAATTTTACCAATGGAAGCAATTCGTTTTCTACCTCGGGTGTGAATGATTCTGTGGCATTCTCCAATTCGGGTACTTATGATTTAAATTTAGTGGCTTACATTCATGGTTTTTCCTTTGTACTGGATACGGCTAATATCGTACTGATAAACGCTAGTAGTGCGGTGAATATTAATCTTACCTCCTGTAATATAGCAGATACCGGGACAGTGGTTCAGAACTTCACCAATGCCATAGGATGTGATTCAATTATTACTACTGTAACATCTTTACTTCTTAGTGATAGTGTTCTTATAAATCAAGGAAGTTGTAATGCAGCAGATACCGGAATTGTAATTCAAAGTTTAACAAATGCTTTAGGATGTGATTCTATTGTTACCACGGTAACTACATTATTACCAAGTGATAATATCCAAATAAACCAAGGGAGTTGTAATCCTCAAGATGTTGGAACGGTGATCCAGAACTTAACCAATGTATATGGTTGTGATTCTACGGTAATTACCTACACGAGTTTGCTTCCAACGGATAGCGTTACTGTGACGGATGTTTCTTGCGTTGCGAATGATATTGGAACAACTGTTTTAGTGCTTTCAAATGGTTCTGGATGTGACTCTGTGATTACTTCAATTACTACGCTTGACCAAATTCAAGGTTCTATTTCACAAGTTTCAAATATGCTTACCGCACAACCTGCAGGAATTACCTACCAGTGGTTAGACTGTGATAGTAATTTTGCTTTTATAGTGGATGAAACCCAACAAATTTATTCTGCGAGTAGTAATGGAAATTATGCGGTCTTACTGCGAGATGATGCGTGTTCAGATACCGTTAATTGTATTCAAGTTACAGGATTAAGTATTGGAGATATGGATGCGGGTAGGGAATTGAATATGTATCCTAACCCAACTTCTCAAACCATAATAATTGAACTAGATGAGGTTATTGATGTTTCAGAATTCAGCATATTTAATATAATCGGTGAAAACGTTACTAGCCATATTCTTATCAAGAACTTAGGTGGATTGAAAATGCAAATGGACTTTAGTAACGTAGCTTCTGGAGTGTACTTGATTAGAACAAAATCTACCGTTAATAAGGTGACAAAGTATTAGGAGAGGAATGCTATTATTAATTAGCAGTTTTCAAGTTCTAGAATAAAGAAAGAGTGTAAAAGCCCTTTCTCTAGAATAATCTAATTGTTTCTAAAATCGAATAAACGGGGTATATACTCAGCCTTAAAGTCCTACAATTCCGCTTTCAAAAATTGCCCAGTATAACTGGTTTTTAGTTTAGCTAATTTCTCAGGAGTTCCTTCAAAAAGGACCTGTCCGCCACCTTTACCACCTTCAGGGCCAATATCAATTACATGATCAGCTACTTTGATGATGTCCATATTGTGCTCTATAATAAGAACAGTATTTCCTTTTTCTACCAATGTTTGTAAGACTTCCAGTAAAATGCGAATGTCTTCAAAATGTAAACCAGTGGTAGGTTCATCCAGTATGTAGAATGTATTTCCCGTACTTTTTTTATACAACTCAGAAGCCAGTTTTACCCGTTGTGCTTCACCGCCCGAAAGGGTAGTAGATGCTTGTCCGAGCGTGATATACCCTAAGCCAACATCATTCATTGTTTTGATTTTACTCAAAACAGAAGGGATGAACTCAAAAAACTTTACGCCTTGCTCAATGGTTAAATTCAATACGTCAGAAATAGACTTTCCTTTGTAACGAACCTCTAACGTTTCACGGTTGTAGCGTTTACCTTGACAGTCTTCACATTCAACATAAACATCGGGTAGAAAGTTCATTTCAATGGTTCGTAAACCACCACCTTGACAGGTTTCACAACGGCCACCTTTTACATTAAAACTAAAACGACCGGGTTTATAGCCTCTAATTTTAGACTCCGGAATATTAGCAAATAACTGTCTGATATCTGTGAAAGCACCGGTGTATGTTGCCGGATTAGACCTTGGCGTACGACCAATAGGACTTTGGTCAATGTCAATGACCTTATCAATATGTTCTAAGCCCTTAATGGTTTTAAATGGTAAAGGCTTTTTATTCGATTTATAGATGTATTGATTTAAAGCGGGGTACACCGTTTCGTTAATCAAGGTAGATTTCCCGCTACCCGAAACGCCCGATACACAAATCAAGGTTCCTAAAGGGAATTTGGTACTTACATTTTGCAAATTATGTCCGGTAGCACCTGTGATTTTCAAAAATTCTCCATTCCCTTTTCGTCTAGTTGTTGGAACTTCAATTTTCTTTTTACCAGATAGGTAATCAGTGGTTGAGGTGTTGGCTTTTAATAATTCTTTCCAATGACCTTGCGCTACAATTTCTCCGCCATGAACTCCAGCTCCGGGACCAATATCAATAACATGGTCGGCTTGTTCCATCATGTCTTTATCGTGCTCAACTACTATAATACTGTTTCCAATATCCCGTAAATCTTTCAGCGCATCAATAAGACGTTGATTGTCTCTTTGGTGTAATCCAATACTGGGCTCATCCAGAATATAAAGTACATCAACCAGTTTAGAGCCAATTTGAGTCGCTAATCTTATGCGTTGGGCTTCGCCACCTGATAGGGTTTTAGAGCCTCTATTTAAGCTTAAATAATCCAATCCTACATCCAGTAAAAAACCTAAACGAGAACGGATTTCTTTTAATAATTCTTTGGCAATCTTATTTTGACGTTCACTTAATCTTTCTTCTACCGAACTAAACCAGTCGAACATTTCTTTAATGTCCATTTCAGCAATTTCGGCAATGTTTTTTTCGGCTATTTTAAAGTATAGCGATTCTTTTTTTAATCGCGTACCGCCACAAGAAGAGCAGTTAGATTTATTCATAAAACCTTCTGCCCAACGAGAAAATGCTTTAGTTGGGTTTTCACTGTATTGAGAAGAAATCCAATTAACAATACCTTCAAAACTCATTTCTTCGGTATCATTAATACCTAAAGTTTTGTTTTCTATGGTGAACGAACCTTTTGTGCCGTTTAAAATTACATCAATGGCTTCTTCACTAATATCTTTTATTGGAGTGGTAAGTTTGAAATTATACTTACTGCCAATGTTTTCGATTTGCTTGAAAATCCAGTTATTACTGTATTTACCAAGAGGTGAAAGTCCGCCTTGTTTAATAGACAGCTTTTTATCTGGAATAATTTTATCGATATCAATCTCAGAAACCAATCCTAGTCCGTTACAATGCGGACAAGCTCCATAAGGAGAGTTGAACGAGAACATATTTGGAGCAGGGTCGTCATAAGCAATTCCTGAAGTAGGGCACATTAGCTTACTACTAAAATGACGTGGGTTTTCGGCATTTCGATCTACAATCATGAAAGTACCGCCACCTTGTTTCATGGCTGTTTTCATAGATTCTAAAATTCTAGAACGCGCATCAGAACCTACTTTAACACGGTCAATAACAATCTCAATATCGTGAATTTTATAGCGGTCTAGTTTCATTCCGCTAATAATGTCCACAATTTTGCCATCTACCCGAACACGGATATAGCCTTTTTTCTGAATGTTTTCAAAAAGTTCCCGGTAATGGCCTTTTCTACCTTTTACTACGGGAGCTAAAAGCATTAATCCTTGGCCTTCGTATTTTTCAAAAATTAAATCTAGAATTTGGTCGGTTGTAAATTTGACCATTTTCTCACCCGTTTTGTACGAATAAGCATCCCCAGCACGTGCAAAAAGCAAGCGTAAAAAATCGTAAATTTCTGTAATGGTTCCTACGGTAGAACGCGGACTTTTACTCACCGTTTTTTGCTCAATAGAAATCACGGGACTTAACCCGGTGATCTTATCTACATCTGGGCGCTCCATATTACCTAAAAAAGCACGTGCGTAGGCAGAGAAGCTTTCAATGTAACGCCTTTGCCCTTCGGCATAGATGGTATCAAAAGCCAACGAAGATTTTCCGCTACCACTTAAACCTGTTATCACCACTAATTTATGTGATGGAATAGTGATATCAATGTTTTTAAGATTGTGCGAACGCGCGCCAAATACTTCTATTTGATGCGACTCTGAAATGTTGGAAGATTCGGTTTTTGAACTCATATTTTACGAGAGTCAAAAGTAAATAAAACACCTTTGTTATTATGGCCCAAATAGGGACTGTTATTGTAAATTATATTAGCAATTGTGCTATCCCTATTTGAAATTAGTGTAATCCTAAGGATTAAAAATCAATCATTAATCCAATAGAAGGTAGTAAAGTACCATTTGTGGTAGCAAATTCTTTCGTAACATAAGCGTTTGGATTGGTAGGGTCCGTTAAAGGTGCACCGTTATCATCTCTAACCACATCAATGTAAGGTGGGCCATCTGCTTGGAAGTTGTACAGGTTTTGAATGTCTAAATAAGCATTTAAAGACCATTTTTTGTAATACCATTTTTTATCAATTCTAATATCTAAACCATGTGTTAATGGTAAACGTTCCGTGTTAAGTCTATCGTAATCCGGAATACCCTGACCGGTCACATCCCAATTTGCTTTTTGAGAAGAAAGAGACATGTCGATGGGTGTAAAAGGAGAACCTCCTAAAAGTCTAAATTTAGCCCCTATTTCCCAATCCTTTTTGAATTTTTTACCCGCAGTAACATTCAATACATGTTGATTGTCCCATGAAGAAGGAATTAGTACATCGTTTTTGTCTTTAAACTCACTTCTAACCCAAGTATAACTTACAATACCATAAATGCTTGAGGTCAGTTTTTGTTGTACAAAAAACTCTAATCCGTATGATTTTCCGGTAGAAATGGAAACTACAGCTTCGTTTCCTAATACTCCGAAATCACTTCCTAAGTTGGCTAAAGAAATACTATCATTTAATGAAAACGGGTATCCTGAATACCATTTATGAAATGCTTCTACCGTTATTTTAGTGGCAGGTTTTGGTAAATACTCTAAGCCAGCTACAATATGATCAGCTTGAATGTAGGTAACCTCATTTTCTTTATTTACTAAATCAGACATACTGTTTCGGTATCCCATGATAGTGTATGCCGGAAGTTGGTAATAACGACCAATGTTAAAGTTGGCGTTTAACTTAGAGGTTAGGGTATAAGACATAGAGAATCGAGGAGATAATTGGTCAATAGGGTTACTCATTATTTTAGAGTAATTATTGAAATCCGTTCGTACACCTAATGAAAGGGCTAAACGATCTCTAAATACCGATTTACTCAACTGTGTGAAAAATTCAAACTTTTGGAATTCTAAAGTAGAATTGAAGTCAATTACTTGTACCGATTCGTTAATTACCGTTTTGTTGTACGTACTGTTAAAGTATTTTACGGTTTGCATTCCACCCCCAACATTCCATTTAAAGCCTTTATTTCGGTAGGTATTTTCTACGCGTATTTTATTTTCCGTTTCTCTGGAAGAATAATTTAAAAGTAAATTTTCAGGTACTTCTATATTTCCTTCGTACTTTATTGCTTCGTTATTTAGTTCGTTACGACTTACCACTAAAGTTTGGAAACTCTTGTTTGAAAAATGCGTGTAATTAGCTCCAATGGTATAATTCCACTGTGTAGTAATAGGAAGGTTGTTTAAGATGTAATTGTTTCTTTCAATTTGATCGGCATCCGTTTCGCCATCGTTTACCGCAGTATTTAATTCAAAATCATCTATAGCCGCTAATCCAATAAGGTTTAAAGTGTTTTTGGTATTAAACCTAAAGGTATGTTTGTATTGGAAGTCATTATAGGTAGGTAAGAATGGAAGTTTAAGAGCAGAGAATAAAAACTGTAAATAAGATCTACGGGCAGAGAAAATAAACGAAGATTTTTTTCCAAGAGGGGAATTAAGAGTTATGCCAACATCACTTGAGCCTACCAAGAAATTTCCTGTTAGTTTATCTTTATTTCCTTCAATTTGTTTGAACTCCATTATAGAACTAAGTGCATTACCACGGTTAGCCGGAAAGGCACCCGCTAAAAAATCTACTTGTTGAATAAAGTTTACATTGATCATTCCTACTGGACCACCTGAAGAACCTTGGGTAGCAAAGTGGTTAATATTTGGGACTTCAATACCATCTAGAAAAAAGCGATTTTCACTTGGAGAACCACCCCTAACAATAATGTCATTTCTAAAAGAAGCAGAAGAGGCAACACCGGGTAAAATCTGGATAACCTTTGATATATCTCTGTTTCCACCTGGGTTACGAAAAATTTCAGCTGCATTGATAGTCCGCATACTAATGGGACTTTCTTCTTTTCTTTCAAAAGGGCTCGCCACTATTTCGAAATCTTTAAGGTTAGTAGAGCTTTCGTTTAAGGCAATGTCTAAAACTGTTGGTTTAGTGGAAGTAACTTGAATTTCGTAAAAAAGGGCTTTTTGAAATCCAATAGTGCTACAAACTATCGTATAAAGACCGGGTTTTAAATTCTTTATTTCATAATTACCATCAATATCAGATAACGCTCCGGTTTGGCTACTATCTATTATTATGTTAGCAAATGGAATAGGTTCATTATTGATTTCATTAAATATTCTTCCTTTAATACTTCCTGTTTGAGAGAAAGCAAATGAAGTGGTAATGATTAAAGCTAGGGAAAGCCATATATTTTTAAAGTGCATAAGACGGTGTTTGGATGCAAATGTAAATTTTTTGTTTAAATGCATACGTTGTTTCAAGCAAAAGTAAATAAATTGTTTAATTTTGCATTAAAATGATGAAACAAAATAATAATTGTGGGAGTAAAAACTAGTTTTTCTATAAAAGACCTTGAAAATTTAAGTGGTGTAAAGGCACATACAATTCGTATTTGGGAAAAAAGATATGAATTGTTACATCCTGAAAGGTCTGGTACTAATATTCGAACATACGATTTAAACAATTTGCAAAAGCTTTTAAATGTATCGTATTTAAATGCGAATGGATTAAAGGTTTCTAAAATTGCGAAACTCTCAGACCCTGAGATTCATTCAGAGGTAAAGGAAGTTTCTTTGAAAGGAAATTCTGGGGCGCATCACATTAATACCTTTAAGGTAGCGATGTTAAATTTTGACCAAGAGTTATTTGATGTCACCTACAATAAGATGCTGGCTACCTGTTCTTTTCGCGAGATATTTCAAGATACTTTTTTGAGATTATTAGACGAAATAGGGGTGTTATGGATGACGCATACGATTACTCCTGCGCATGAACACTTTATAACGACCTTAATACAACAAAAGCTTCAAATTAATATAGAGCGAGTTCAAGGCGCTAAAAGTGATTCTGGAACCACGTATGTTTTATTTCTTCCGACCAATGAGATTCATGAATTAGGCTTAATGTATATTCATTTCGAGCTGCTTTTAAAAGGGTATAAATCCATTTACCTGGGTCCATCGGTACCTACCGAAAACTTATTGGAATTGAAAAAAGTTTTTAATGATATCAGTTTTATTAGTTACCTTACGGTGGCGCCAGCTATAGATACGGTAGAAGAATACCTTAGTGATTTTGCTCAAACCATTATTAATCAAGAGTCTGAGCGTCTACATATTATTGGTAGGAATACCAAAGAGCTTAAGAAAGAATCTATTTCGCCTAACATCATAGTTCACAATGAAATAAAGGATCTACTTAAATCTGTTTAAGTTTTCATTAAAAACAGTGAACAAAACTTTGTTTTGATTAATGTTTTAGTATTTTTGTTAAACACAATGAGAAAAATAGTTATTATAGGGTCTGGATTTTCTTCGCTTTCTGCAGCATGTTACCTTGCTGCTCAAGGTTTCGAAGTAGAAGTCCATGAGAAAAACGAACAGTTAGGCGGAAGGGCTAGACAATTTGTTAAAGATGGTTTCATATTCGATATGGGACCAACTTGGTATTGGATGCCAGATGTTTTCGAGGATTTCTTTGCCGACTTTGGTAAAAAGCCTTCGGATTATTATTCACTTGAAAAATTGGGTCCGGCATACCGGGTTTATTTTGGTGTGAATGATTTTGTAGACGTTTCCGATGAGTTTAATTCCATCGTAAAAACGTTCGAAGAAATTGAAACGGGCGCAGGTGTTGCGCTTACTAAATTTATTAAAAAGGCAAAATCTAATTATGAGATTGCTATCCACGATTTAGTTTACAATCCAGGAATTAGTCCTTTAGAATTGGTAACTAAAAAGACGGTAACGGAATTGAATCAATTTATAACCAGTATTAGTACTGTGGTTAGAAAGAATTTCAAAAACCCAAAGCTTCGTCAAATATTAGAGTTTCCCGTTCTTTTCTTAGGTGCAAAACCAGAGGATACACCATCGTTTTATAGTTTTATGAATTATGCTGATTTCGGATTGGGTACGTGGTATCCAAAAGGAGGGATGCGTTCTGTCGTAGATGGCATTATTTCTTTAGCCGAAGAATTGGGTGTTACTTTTATAACGGATTCAAATGTTTCAAAAATTGAGGTGGACTCCAAAGGAACGGTCCAATCTATAACCGCAAATAATACGGTGGTTAAAGCTGATATTGTTGTTTCTGGCGCTGATTATCAGCATTCAGAATCACTTCTAGATAAAGCGTATCAACACTATAGTAGTAAGTATTGGGACAAGAGAGTCATGGCTCCATCGTCATTATTGTTCTACGTAGGATTTGATAAGAAATTAAAGAATGTGCTTCATCACTCTTTGTTTTTTGATGTGCCATTTGATCAACACGCTATTGAAATTTACGATACTCCCCAATGGCCTTCTAATCCACTATTTTATGCTAGTTTTCCTAGTATGACGGATGAAACAGTAGCGCCAGAAGGAAAAGAGACGGCTATTTTTCTAATACCATTAGCCACCGATTTAGAAGATACGCCTGAATTAAGACAAAAGTATTTTGATATCATACTAACCCGTTTAGAAAAATTAACGGAGCAATCGTTAGGTGATGATATTCTTTTCAAGGAGTCTTACTGTGTGAATGATTTTAAAGAAGATTATAACTCGTTTAAAGGGAACGCCTATGGAATGGCAAATACACTCTTTCAAACCGCTTTTCTACGTCCTAAATTGAAAAGTAAAAAGGTGGATAATTTGTTTTTTACAGGACAGTTAACTGTTCCTGGCCCTGGAGTTCCTCCGGCAATAATTTCAGGGAAACTAGTATCAGAATTAATCAATAATCAAAAATAGCCCCTATCTATATGAAGCAAATTTTCGACCAAATGTCCATAGAATGTAGTAAGAATGTTACGCATGCTTACAGCACTTCTTTTTCTTTAGCAGTAAAAATGTTATCACCCAAAATTCAGGGAGCTATTCACGGAATTTATGGTTTTGTGCGTTTAGCCGATGAAATTGTAGATTCATTTCATGATTACGATAAAGAAGCTTTGTTCGTTAAATTAGAAACTGATTTGGAATTGGCTTTGCATAATAAAATTAGCTTAAATCCTATTTTGAACTCTTTTCAAAAAGTGGTTCATCAGTACAGTATCAGTGAAGACTTGATAAGTGCATTTATGGATAGTATGCGTGCGGATTTGCATAAAAAAGATTATGCTACCATGGAGGAGTACAATGCGTACATATATGGCTCTGCAGATGTGGTGGGATTAATGTGCCTGAAAGTTTTTGTTAATGGGGATGATGCCCAGTATGAAGATTTAAAATACTCTGCGATGAAATTAGGTAGTGCATTTCAAAAAGTTAATTTCTTAAGAGACTTAAAGGATGATACCGAGTTATTAGATAGAACCTACTTTCCTCATTTAAATAATATGCCTTTCAATGCGGAAACAAAAGATATTATAATTGCAGAGATAAGAGCGGATTTTGATGAAGCTTACCATGGAGTTAAAAACTTACCAATGGAAGCACGATTTGGCGTGTATACAGCCTATTTGTATTATAGACGTTTACTTACAAAGATTGTAAATGCGAATGTAGATGAACTAACAGAAAGCCGTATTAGAGTTAGTAACCCTGTAAAAATGATGTTGTTAGCCAAGTCTTTTTTTAGTTACAAATTAGACTTGATATAATGTGGCGATTATTAATTATTCTATTTTTTTATGGGGCCTTTGTAAACAATGCTAGCGGACAGTTTACCTCTGTTGATATTAGATATAGGTTCGAAAATGCGAAGAGCGAACAAGATTTTACGTGGATTGTGAATGCTGTCACTGCGCATTCTTCGGAACTGGATAGTAATATTATTCAAAGTTATAAGGCCGTTTCTAAATCGGCTTTAGCGCAATATGTATTTTCGCCATATACTAAAATGAAGTATTTTTTTAATGGGAAAAATGAACTGGAAATTTGTATTGAGAATCAAAAGAACTTGGAAAACATTTTTTTGAGATTAGTGGTTCAACTAAGTATACCTAGTTTTTTAGGTTATAGTGATGACATTGATCGTGATTTAGAATATGTCAAGTCTACGATAGAAACCGCTGATGTATCACTTCATACCAAACAGTTTATTATAGAAACTCTTCAGAATACCAAAAATGAAAATTACGATTTGGACTTTCTCTCGGGTTTAAATCTAAATACGATTTAAGTTATGCTAATTTTAATAATAGTAGTAATCACCTTCTTTGTAATGGAAGGCGTAGCGTGGTGGATGCATAAATACATTATGCATGGTTTGTTCTGGAACCTTCATGAAGACCATCATGTGAAAAATGTGCACAATACATTTTTTGAATTAAATGATGCGTTTTTTATTTTTTTCTCGGTAATAGCGATTGTAAATTTTTTACTATGGTCTACGTTTGGTTGGATGATACCTGGCGCTATTGCTTTGGGAGTATCTATATACGGAGCAGTCTATTTTTTTATTCATGACCTATTTATACATCAACGAATTAGAGTATTAACACATACTAAAATTCCTTATTTGTTAGCCATCCGTAGAGCGCATAAAATGCATCATAAACATATTACCAAAGAAGAAGGAGAATGTTTTGGTATGTTGTGGGTGCCGCTTAAATATTACCGTCAGTATTCTAAAAAGTAAAAGGTATGTCGCTTTATTGGCAAGTTAATCTATTGGCTATTTCGGTTCCGTTTCTGGTGAGTTTTCATCCGAGGTTAAAACTGTATAAACATTGGCCATCCTTGTTTTTGAGTATTTTTTTAACCTTAATTCCTTTTGTAATATGGGATGTTTGGTTTACTGAATCCGGTTATTGGGGATTTAACCCAGATTATCTTTCAGGTCAATACCTTTTTAGTTTACCGTTAGAAGAATGGTTTTTCTTTATTGCAATTCCATACGCATGTATTTTCACACACTTTGCATTAATCACGCTTTGGCCAAATATTTCATTGTCTGATAGAACGGTTCGTATTATGACTCCATTCTTGTTAACTGCCATGGGTATGGCAGGCTTTTATTTTCATTCCAAGTGGTACACCTTATTGGATATGATTTTTGGTTTTGTCGTTCTTGTCTTTTCTTTTTACGTAGTTCCTAGATTATTAAAGCAATTTTATCTCACTTTCTTGGTAATGCTAATCCCCTTTTTTTTAGTGAATGGAATACTTACTGGAACAGGAATAGAGTCGGAGGTAGTTTGGTACGATAATGCGCAAAATTTAGGAATAAGATTGGGCACCATACCTATAGAAGATGTGGTGTATGCTTTTTCATTAATCCTTCTTAATTTGCTTCTTTTTGAAATGTTCCGTAAAGAAAAAATTGGAGCATAAGGTTCGGGTTGATTAATGGGCTTTTTTACTTATTCCCAAAAAGCATCCAGCTAAATCCACCGGAAGAAAAATATTCATTCAAATCGCCATTAGATTCTACATAAAAGACTTTTCCTCCGTTTAAATGGAATTGCATATTGTTATTTAATCTATAGTATACCCCAATTTGAGTTTTCATGTATTCGTAAACACGATCTTGAGATTTAATATCTGCAAATGCTCCAAACCCTTCAAAAAATTCGTATCGCGCATTGAGTGAGAAATACCATTGACGCGGGTTTGTTTTGAGTTCGATATCGTAAAGTTCCAATCCAAAATTCCCTCCTAATCTGAAATTGTCGCCTAGGTTATATGAAAAAGCCAATGTGTTTGCTACAAACTCATCTGAATTGTAGTACAAGCTATACGATAGTTCTGGCATCCATTTCTTTTGTTGGAACAGGTTTATTTTGGAGCCAAACTGAATGTTAGAATGATAGCTAGACCGCGAACCAACCTGGGAGTAGTAAGACCTATCATGATTTAAACCATAGGTTAATCTAAAATCCATAAACTTAAATAATCCATACCCAACACTAATAACGGGAGCGCCTAAGGTTTTAAAGGAATGGTCAGAGTATTCACTATTGTATTTCAATTCGTTGTAATCCATACTCAGACTTGTAAGTAAAGTCCCTTTATAAATGGCATGTGAAGATTCTGTGTTTCCAAGATTATCGGAAATAGGAGAAACGGAGTTGGTATCTTGACAAAAAGAAACGGTAGTAAATGCTAAGCTTACAAATAAGGTTATGTATAGTTTTTTCATGTAAAAGGTATTAGATGAATAAGATAGGTCTTTTTTTGTGAAAGACAAAAGCTATTTTAGAGGGTTGGTTTTTAGTTTGAATGATTGAATTTGTCTTGTTCCCATTTTTTTGGATTATTGAGAATGTAATTAGAGATGTTTTGATAGGCAGAATCATCGCGAATGATATGGTCATGGAAGCTTCGCTGCCAAATTGGAGTCCCAATAGGATATTTATCAGCATGATTTATTCGAAACCACATTGTCACCCCCGTTTTAAATCCACGAACCACAGATCCCACAGTTTTAACCGGTGATCGCGGTAGGGGCGAAACACTTTTCGCCCGAATATTAGAATCAAGAGAATCAAGAGAATCAAGAGAATCAAGAGAATCAAGAGAATCAAGAGAATCAATTTGTATTGAAATATTTTTTCCGGTTTTGTTTGGGGGCGAAATGTTTTTCGCCAATGAATCATTATGAAAATTTTGTATTGAAATATTTTTTCTGGTTTTGTTTGGGGGCGAAATGTTTTTCGCCCGTACTGCTTTATCTGTTTTTGCTTGGTGGGTAATTTCAATTATTCCATGCATATGATTAGGCATTATTTGATGGGCGTGTAGATTAATATTAGGAAAATAATTTGGTATGTCGAGCCAGCATTGGTTAGCATGTTTTCCTGCATCGTTAAAAATCATATCTTCATTTTCAACGTATCCAAATAATTGCCTTTTGTTTTGGCAAACAATCGTGATAAAATACAAGCCTTCTGATGCGTAATCATATCCTTTTAAACGAACGGATCTTCTATGGTGCTTTTTTGGATTATATGCCATGGGTTTTGAGTTTGGGTGTCTCAAATATAGAACAAAAAAAGGCGAGCTTTTCAGCTCGCCTTAATTATTTGTGTGAATTCTCTTTAGAAAATATATTTATTTTCAGCGATTGCTTTATCCGCAATTGAGCGTCTTAAGTCTTTGATATTTACGGGTTCTTGTTTTGTGAAACGTTTCATTCCCATTAACATAACACGTAATTCATCACCTTCGGCAAAACTCAATAAAGCTTCTTTACCAAACATGTTGATTTTGTCGGCTGCTTCATAAATGTATGCTTTAGCGGCATTCATTTTCAAGGTATTCATTTCTGATTCACCTTGAGTTAATTGCAACTTCTCAACACGTAAAAGAACAGATTCTGATACGTAGGTTTCAATTAACATATCTGAAATAGCACTTAAAATTTCTTGTTCTTTAGATAAAGACATCATTAATGTTTGCGCGGCTGAACCGGCTACCATTAACACTGCTTTTTTGAAATTGCTTACGTATTTATGAAGTAGCTCTATCTCGGTTTCATCCCCTGAACCAAAATCAGGAATAGACATTAATTCGTTCGCAACTTTAGTCGCTGGTCCCATTAAGTCTAATGTACCTTTCATTGCTTTTTTAAGCATCATATCAACGGTCAACATACGGTTGATTTCGTTGGTGCCTTCAAAAATTCGATTAATTCTTGAATCTCTGTACGCTCTTTCTACTGGAGATTCAGCCGAGTAACCCATTCCGCCATAAATTTGAACGGCTTCATCTGTTACATAATCCAATACCTCAGAGGAATGAACTTTCATCATAGCACACTCAATGGCATATGTTTCAATTCCTTTTAGTGTAGCACGAGATTTGTCAGCTCCCTCAGAAGCTAAGAAATTAATACGATCATCAATGTTTTGTGATGCACGATATACTGCAGATTCGGAAGCAAACGACTTAATAGCCATTTTCGCTATTTTGTATTTGATGGCACCATATTTTGAAATAGGACGACCAAATTGATTACGCTCATTGGCATAATTAACGGCTTGGTTAATGGTTTCTTTAGCGCCACCAATTACGGCTCCAGCTAATTTTATACGACCAATATTCAAGATGTTTAACGCGATTTTGAACCCAATCTCACGTTCACCCAACATGTTTTCTACTGGAATACGTACATCATTAAAGAATACTTGACGGGTAGAAGAACCCTTGATACCCATTTTCTTTTCTTCTGGGTTTAAGGTTATTCCTTCGCTATGCGCATCAATAATGAAAGCACTTAAATTTTCATCATCATCAATTTTTGCGAAAACTGTGAATACATCAGCAAATCCACCATTGGTAATCCACATTTTTTGACCGTTGATAATCCATTCTTTACCATCATCGCTCAATTTAGCTTTGGTCTTTCCTGAATTTGCATCTGAACCTGAACTTGGCTCTGTTAAACAGTAGGCTGCTTTCCATTCACCACTAACCATTTTAGGAATAAATTGCTCTTTTTGCGCTTCTGTTCCGTAATACAAAATTGGAAGTGTACCAATTCCAGTATGGGCAGAAAGAGCGACAGAAAATGAATATCCTGCGCCTAGCTTTTCTGTGGTTAACATGGAAGTAACGAAATTCTTATTGAATCCGCCCAATTCTTCAGGCACCGAAATCCCTAACATACCCATTTCACCCGCTTTTTCAAGTAGCGATGGCATCAGGCCTTCTTCTGCTGCGTCAATTCTTTCTATGACTGGTATAACTTCTTGTGCTAAGAAATCGTCACACATTTGACCAATCATAATTTGTTCCTCGCCAAACTCTTCAGGAATGAAGATGTCCATGGCTTTGGTTTCTTTTATGAGGAATTCTCCTCCTTGTAGTACTTCTTTATTTTCTTCTGACATAATATTTTGTTTTTACAGAGACACAATGAATTGGCCTCGGTGGAGACGCAAAATAGTGCGTCTTTTCATTATTTATTGTTGTAAGTGTTCGGGCGAATTGCCCCTCCATTACAACATTTCGATTACACCTGCTGCTCCTTGGCCGGTTCCTACACACATGGTTACCATTCCGTATTTCTGCTGGCGGATTTTCATTTCCTCAATTATCTGTACCGTTAATTTTGCTCCTGTACATCCAAGTGGGTGACCTAATGCAATAGCTCCACCGTTTACATTTACAATATCAGGATTAATTCCTGTTTCTTGTAAAACAGCTAACGACTGAGATGCAAAAGCTTCATTCAATTCGAATAATTCGATATCGTCCACTTTCAAACCGGCCATTTTAGCTGCTTTTGGTATAGCATCAACTGGTCCGATACCCATAATTCTAGGTTCAACACCTACCACGCCATAAGAAGCTAATTTTGCAATTGGAGTAGCGCCTGTTTCTTTCAACATCTTTTCAGACATTAATATCACAAAGGCAGCACCATCAGATGTCTGACTTGCATTACCTGCTGTTACGGTTCCTTTGGCATCAAATACAGGACGTAATCTGGAAAGTCCTTCTACAGTCGTTCCTTTTCTTACGCCTTCATCCGTATCTGCTATGTAATTTCTTACTTGACGTTTGCCCGCTTCATCTAAATAAACTTGTTCTACATCAATTGGAATAATTCCTGATTTGAATCTTCCAGACTCTACCGCTTCTAAGGCTTTTCTTTGAGAGTGGTACGCAAATTCATCTTGTGCTTCACGGGTAATTTTAAATTGATGTGCTACGGCTTCTGCCGTTAGTCCCATTCCCCAATACCACTCCGGATTTTCTTTCGAAATTTTTGCATTAGGTGTTAATCTCCATCCACCAAACGGAATAGGAGACATGGTTTCTACTCCTCCAGCAATAATACAATCAGCCATTCCGGCATGTATTTGCTGTGCACCCATCGCAATGGTTTGAATACCCGATGAGCAATATCTATTTACGGTTACCCCAGGAACTTTATCCGTGTCTAACGCCAATAGAGAAATCATTCTACCAATGTTTAAACCTTGTTCAGCCTCTGGAGTAGCGTTACCTACAATGACGTCATCAATTCTGGTGACATCTAAATTTGGAACTTCTTTAAGAAGACCTTTGATCACTTGAGCTGCCATATCATCTGGGCGAGTGAATCTAAACATTCCCTTACCTGACTTTCCTACGGCCGACCTTTTTGCTGCTACTATATATGCATCCATGTTTCTTCTTTTTTTAGTTTCTTAAAATCTTTCCTTTCGTCACAATACTTTGGATACGCTCCAAGGTTTTGCGTTCAGTACATAATTCCAAGAACGCTTTTCGTTCTAAGTCTAATAGGTATTGTTCTGAAACTTCCGTGATTTCAGACAAATCGCCACCGGCTAAAACCGACCCTAATTTGATAGAAATTACTTCATCGTGTTTACTCATGTAGTTTCCACTCATCATGGAGTTTGCTCCAGAATAAACAAGTCCCATTGCTTCTTGACCCATTACCTTGATATCGGTACGTTGAGATGGTTGAGTGTATCCTTTTTCAGCCATTAATAAAGCGGACTGCTTAGCATAAGCTAAATGGAAATCTCTACTCACAATTACTTCATCAATTCCGGGTCTTAAATAACCTAATTCAAAACCTTCGTAAGCCGAAGTAGCCACTTTAGCTTGACCTACGGTTAAGAATCTATTGCGGAATTGATTGGTACGGATATCACCATCATGCAGTTCATCACTTAATCTAAGCGCGAACTCTTTTGAGCCACCACCGCCAGGGATTAATCCAACACCAAACTCTACTAATCCAATATAGGTTTCTGCATGTGCAATAACTTTATCGGCATGCATGCTGATTTCACAACCACCACCTAATGCCATTCCGTGAGGAGCAACAATTACAGGAATAGAGGAGTAGCGAATACGCATTACCGTATTTTGGAAGCTACGAATAGCGAAATCTAACTCATCGTATTCTTGCTCCACAGCCATCATGAAAATCATTCCCACGTTAGCACCTGCAGAGAAATTTTCGCCCTCATTAGAAATTACTAAAGCAGAATAATCAGCCTCAGCCATGTCTATCGCTTTGTTGATTCCGGCAATAACTTCGCCACCAATAGTGTTCATTTTAGAGTGAAACTCTAGATTGATAACGCCATCGCCTAAATCAATAATTGAACAGTCGTTGTTTTTCCACAAAGTATGCTCATCGCGTAATAGCGCTAAACTCAATGTTTTTTCTTGTCCTGGAATTTCAAGGTAAGATTTTGTTGGAATATCGTAATACAAACGTTTCCCGTTTTCTACCTTATAAAAGGAATCGAAACCCGCTTCTTTCATTTCATAAATCCAAGCAGCAGGTTTTTTACCTGCGGCTTCCATTACCTTAAGCGCTTTGTCTAGACCAATAGCATCCCATGCTTCAAACGGCCCTTGTTGCCATCCAAATCCTGCACGAAGTGCATCATCCATGCGGTAAACTTCATCACTAATTTCAGGAATACGATTCGTAACGTATGCAAATAAACTACCGAAAACACTGCGGTAAAATTCTCCGGCTTTGTCTTTTCCACCAAATAAAATGCCCATCCGTTTACTTAAATCAGTAATAGGTTTAGTCATTTCCAAAGTTGGAAATTTTACGCGTTTTTTTGGTTCGTATTCTAGGGTATCTAGGTTTAAAGATAAAATTTGGCTTTTGCCATTTTCGTCTTTCACCTTTTTATAGAAGCCTTGTTTAGTTTTAGAACCAAGCCATTTATTGTCAATCATTTTACCTACATAATCAGGTAAAGTGAACAATGCGTTGGCTTCATCGTTTGGCGTATTGTCTTTTAATCCGTTAGCTACTAAAACCAAGGTGTCCAATCCTACTACATCCGCAGTACGGAATGTGGCCGATTTTGGGCGACCTAAAACAGGACCGGTTAATTTGTCTACCTCGTCAACGGTTAAGCCTAATTCTTTCACAGAATGGAATAATGCCATTATGGCAAAAACACCAATTCTGTTTGCTATAAACGCTGGGGTATCTTTACAAAGAACGGTAGTTTTACCTAATATCTTTTTTCCGTAATCCATTAAAAACGCGACCACTTCTGGTTTGGTTTCTGGCGTTGGAATAATTTCAAATAGTTTTAAATATCTTGGAGGATTGAAAAAGTGTGTTCCACAGAAATGAGCTTTAAAATCATCACTTCGTCCGTCAAGCATCAAATGAATTGGAATACCCGAAGTATTTGAAGTAATCAAAGTACCTGGAGTTCTGAATTTCTCTACTTGTTCAAAAATGATTTTCTTAATGTCTAAACGTTCAATTACAACCTCTATAATCCAGTCGTATTTGGCAATTTTTGACATGTCATCCGTAAAGTTTCCAGTTTCAATTCTACTCGCAAATTTTGAGCTGTAAAGCGGTGCGGGTTTCGATTTTATGGATGCTTTTAAATGGCCATTAACAATGGCATTTCGTTCCTGTTTTTTCGTTGATTCTTTAGCTTCATCTGGAACAATATCCAGTAATAAAACCTTACAACCCACATTGGCAAAGTGTGCAGCAATAGCCGAGCCCATAACTCCGGACCCGAGGACTGCTACTTTTTTAATGGCTCTTTTCATTTGTATTGATTATTTATTCGACCGAAGTCTGTTTATTTCTTACGTTTTTTGAATAATTCGCTTTCTAAGACCTCATTAATTTTACCGATAGAAGAAAAGAAATTCTCTTTTTCTACATCCGTAAGCTTACCATCAATAATGGTGTTAAAGTCAATTACCACGTCTTTTGCAATTTCTCGTTGCTCTATTCCGAATTCCGTTAACACAATTCGAATAATTCGTTTGTCTTTTAAATCTGGTTTTCTAACAATAAGCTTTTCTTCTTCCATACTTTTTAAGGTACGTGTTAAGCTTCTAGATTCCATGCCCATTAACGGACCTAACTTCGTAGAAGGGGTTCCGTTTTCTGGATCAATTTTTAATAAAGCATATCCAACCGACATGTTCACTCCATGTTCTTGCGCTATTGAATTATAAAGCCTAGATATTTTATACCAAGCCCATCTTATGTGAAAATCAAAAGTTTCGGTTGATTTCATTTAGTGTCTTTTTTACTTTTTAATCCAGTAAAGTACCTCGTATTTGAGGATGAAATTTTTAGTGGATGCGTTGTTTTAGTTATTAATTAAGCTTTAAATTTGAACTCTTAAAAGCAATAATTAGCTTAATAATAGTATGCAAGCATAACAAATATAATTATTAATACGGAGCATCCAAATGATTCTTAGCATAATTTAGGATAAAGGTCACTTAGCTTGCACTTTGAGTTAATTTGGAATAATAATTTTGGTTTGAAGAAATCCCACCGATGAAAAACATATTAATTGAACGGTTCTTAAATATTAGGTCGCACACCGTTAAAATTTGCGAACCATTGCATATAGAAGATTACGTTGCACAGCCCATTGAAGATGTAAGTCCGCCTAAATGGCACTTGGCGCATACGACATGGTTTTTTGAGACTTTTGTTTTACGTGATAATCCGGAGTATGATTTATTTGATGAGCAGTTTAACTTCCTATTTAACTCGTATTATAATAATATAGGGAAAAGGGTTTTACGCTCTTCTAGAGGAGATATTACACGTCCAGGTGTAGCGGATATATTAGAATACCGCGCTCACGTAAATGATCAGATGGTTTTGTTTATGGAGCAATTATCACCCAAACAATTGGATACTTGGAAACCAATTATTGAACTAGGCCTGCAACATGAGCAGCAACATCAAGAGTTATTGTGGTCTGATTTAAAATTCATTTTAGGTGTTAGTCCTACATTTCCTGTTTATGCCTCTATCAACCCAATTGATGGTGTAACGGAAAAATGTGATATGAACTTTATTTCGATAGATAAGGGTGTTTATGACATAGGGCATAAGGAGGAAGGTTTTCATTTTGATAATGAACTAGGGTTCCATAAAGTGTACTTAAGTGATTTTGAAATCTCAGATAGATTAGTCACCAATGAAGAGTATATGGCGTTTATTGAATCTGGTGCCTATCAAAACTTCAATTTATGGCATCATGAAGGCTGGAAATGGTTACAGGATAATGAAGTTGATTCCCCTTTGTACTGGCATCATATTAATGGGGGGTGGTTTGAGTTTAGCCTTACTGGATTAGAAGAAATTGATCCTCATAAAGCCGTGACTCATATTAGTTATTTTGAAGCTTGGGCTTTTGCCGAGTGGAAAGAGATGCGCTTACCTACGGAGTTTGAGTGGGAGGTAGGGAATGCTAAATTTGAATGGGGACATCGATGGGAATGGACAAATAGTGCGTACTTAGCTTATCCAGGATATAAAAAGGCACCGGGTGCTATTGGAGAATATAACGGTAAATTCATGGTAAATCAAATGGTATTAAGAGGTTCTTCTGTAGCCACTTCACCAAATCATGAAAGGTATACGTATCGAAATTTTTGGCCAGCTAATAATCAAACTCAGTTCACCGGAATTAGGTTAGCAAAATAAGATTTAATTTTTTAGTTTTTTAATGGATACAGTTGTAGAAATTTCTCAGTTTGGTAAAGATACCATTGCAGGATTAAGTGAAAATCAAAAGACATTAATGTCTAAGTATTTTTATGATGCAAAAGGTGATGCTATTTTCCAACAAATAATGGCGATGCCGGAGTATTATTTAACTCGTTGTGAAATGGAGGTTTTTGAGACTCAAAAAGAAACTATTTTCAATCAGATTTGTCCGAAAGGCCTTCCTTTTAACTTAATTGAGTTAGGTGCTGGTGACGGTTCCAAAACAAAGGTTTTACTAGAATATTTTTTAAAAAGGGGAATTGAGTTTACGTATTATCCTGTAGATATTTCTGAAAATATTTTGAACGAGTTAGCAGATATGCTCAAAAGGGAATTTCCGAGCTTAGATGTGAGGCCTTTAAATATGGATTATTTTGAGGCTTTATCAAAGATGGAACAATTTACTGGACGTAAAAATGTGACCATGTTTTTAGGTTCTAACATTGGGAATTTTGATGCGGAAAGTTTAGAAGGATTTCTGTCTACTTTACAGCAGTACTTTAAACCAAACGATAAGTTATTTTTAGGGGTGGATCTTAAAAAAGACCCGGATGTAATTTTAAATGCATACAACGATAAACCTGGGATTACGGCTTCGTTTAATATGAATTTGCTTAAGCGAATGAATAAAGAATTAGGGGCTGATTTTAGTTTAAACTCTTTTAAACACTATGCTTTATATGAACCGGTAACAGGTGAAGCACGTAGTTATATTGTTTCTTTAAAGAATCAAAAAGTACGTTTTTCTACCTTAGATTTTGAAGTTGATTTTGAGATAGGGGAGTGCATTCACACAGAAATTTCTAGAAAGTACTCTATTTCTAATTTACACGATTTAGCACTTAAATGTGGGTTTCATTCGCAAAAGAACTTCTTTGATAGTAAAGGCTATTATGTAGATACCATGTGGGGAGTGGTTTAGTTGGAAAACCTGGTTTTAAAAGGGGGTAAACAATAGTACTTGTTTTTCATTGATCGTCTAGTTTTGATGTATTATTGCGACTGGAAATGAATCAAAAGCGAGTAAATAGAATTTAAGTCTGTTAGGGGTTCAATCCATTATTATGGTGGATGATAATCCATATTAATATAGATTTATGGCATGATGAGGTAATTTCTTTTAAGCTATTTGTTTTAGGTAGGTTTAATCACATCATTATAATTGAAAACCCAATAATTAATTAAATGAGGATCTTAATCTTTTTCACGGCTATAGCGCAAATCTTGATATTCAGCTCCTGTTCTATATTCGGAATACATTTTCAAGTTCATAATCCTAAAAAGCCAGGTAAGGCTCCCGTTTTTTCAAAGGAAGAAGTTTTGTTAGGAGAGTTAACCCCTTTTAGGACCTGTTTTGATGTGAAATACTATGATTTATCCGTGACCATTAATCCCGATAAAAAACACTTAAGTGGAGCTGTGGAAATCTATTCCGTTGCCGTTTCAGATTTTGAAACTTTTCAATTAGACCTCCATGCTAATTTTGAAATTAGCAGTTTAGTTAATTTAGATTCTGGAGAAGAGTTAAAGTACACGCGTAATGAAAGAGCGATATACGTTTCTTTGAATCAGAAAATAGGAGATGAATTTGCGGTTAAAGTAACCTATCAAGGGAAACCTGTTGTGGCTAAAAAGCCACCTTGGAATGGGGGTTTTGTGTGGGAACAAGATGAACACAAAAAGCCTTGGGTTGGCGTAGCTTGTGAGTCGGAAGGCGCAAGTATTTGGTGGCCTCTAAAGGATCATACAACCGATGAACCGGATAGTATGCGAATGCATTTCACGGTGCCTAAATCTGTAATGGCTGTAGGTAATGGCACGTTTGAAGGTAAAGTAGCGCAAGAAGAATTAACCACATATAATTGGTTCGTATCCTATCCAATCAATACCTATAATGTGACGGTTTACCTGGGCGATTTTGTGAAATTTACGGATACCTATACTGGAATTAATGGAAAGGAATTAGCCTTGGATTATTATGTTTTGCCCTATAATTTAGATACCGCAAAAGTTCATTTTAAACAGGTGTCTCCTATTTTAAAAGTGTACGAAGAGAAGTTCGGAGAATACCCGTGGTATCGCGATGGTTTTAAATTGGTAGAGTCTGCCTTTGCAGGTATGGAACACCAAACCGCTATTGCCTATGGGAATGGGTATAAAAATGATGCGGACTCCGTAACAGATTATATCATTTTACATGAAATTGCGCATGAGTGGTGGGGAAATAGTGTTACCGTACACGATTTATCAGATGTTTGGATTCAGGAAGGATTCGCTACGTATGCGGAAGCGTTATACATGGAATCTAAAGGTGGTACAGAAGCTTACGAGGAGGAGATGTTATGGAGTAGAATTATGATTGGCAATAAGTATCCCGTAATTGGAATAGAAGGTAGGAGATGGTTTGATTCTAAGAAAAATGGTGACGTGTATGGAAAAGGAGCATGGATTCTACATACCTTAAGAAAACACTTAGAAAATGACTCGCTGTTTTTTGACATTATTCATACATTTTATGAATCCAATCAATATAAGATTGTGAAGTCAAATGATTTTATTACGCTTGTTAACCAAAAAACGGGAAGTGATTATAATTGGTTCTTCGATCAATATTTATTCAATAATTATGCGCCCGAGTTAGAATATAAATTCACGGAATTTGGGACCGTCTTTTATAGATGGGTGAATACGGAGGAGAGTTTTAATCAGATAAAACTAAATCTTACCGTCAATGGCAGTAAGTATGTGATAACCCCAACAAACAAAGTTCAAGAATTGATTCACACTAAAAAAATCGGTGATCGCAAATATTATTACTCCTATGAATTTGATGGAATGAGTGCGTTCTGCGCTTTTAAAAAGAATAATAATTTAGGCATTAATAGGAATTTTGGAGAGTGGGATTAGTTGTTTTTATTTAGATAGCGTCAATCAAACTTAATCCCCGGACTAGCTATTATTGATATATTGATTTTATCTAACTCGTCTAAAACGATTTTGAACAATTTTATCTAAATATACCTTTGATTCGGCACACTCAAATGCTAGGGTATTAGATAGTTCCGAAAATAAAGGAGAGCCGCCACCTAATAAAACGGGAATTGTGGTAATACTCATTTCATCTATTAAATCTTCCTTTAAAAAGCCTTGAATTGTTGAGCCTCCATCTATGTAAAGTCGCTTATAACCTTGTTGATGAATCTGCGCTAGGATTTCGGATAAGGTTCCTTTTACAAGATTTGCTTTATCTTTAAACTCTTCCGGTAGTTTGGTTAAGGTATTACTTAACACGAATACCGGTTTCTGGTAGGGCCAATCTATATCAAAACCGCAAACGGTTTCAAAAGTTGTTCGACCCATTACAAGAGCGTCTATTTGGGAAGTGAACTCACCGTAACCCATATCAATATTATCTGGGTTTGGAATAGAATGAAGCCAATCAATTCCGCCATTTTTATCCGCTATATAGCCATCCAGACTTGCCGCAATAAATACACTATTCTTGTTTTCCATTTTTAATATATTGCTGTAAATGTCACTTTTTGAAATTGGCTAGTTTATTTCTCAACAACAGGTGGTGTCAGTGCAATTTTTGTTTTCTTGAATTGGTGGACAAGGCACTGATCCGAACGAACAAAAAACGCAACAATCTCCTTCATTCGGTTTTAAAACGGTTTTGCAATTTGTGCATTCGTAAAAAAAACGGCAAGAGTCCGTAGGCATTTCCTCTTCCTTTTGATTTCCGCAATTGGGACATGTTATTGTTGATTGTAGTTCAATTTTCACTTTCTGATATTAATATAAAGAGACACCAAATCTTTGTGATAGCATGCTATCGAGTTGCTTGAGGTCCGTTATTAATTCTTGATAGTTTTGAGTTAAGGATAATTCAGGCTTGATATTCTTCAACCACTTTATCAATTCGACCATTTTAAAGTAAAATGATTCGGATTTTAGTTCAATCTCTAGTACCGCTAACTTTTGCTCTATGGATGCCTTTTTTTGTTTTACTGCATCAATCATTTCCACAGCCGAATTAAAATCTAATTCCTTTTGTTCGACAGCATTTAATAGATGGCACTTAAAACTAGCGCATTGTTTCGGTCGGTCAGAATAAATAGTGCATCCATCACAGTACTTATCACAGGGCTGCATAAAAATACCATTGCCATTGGTAACCTCTATATCCATTACTTTGCTCACATTGGTCAACTCTTTAGGTTCTAGCTGCACAAAACCAATCAAGGTACCGTCACAACAGAGCCCACACGCCAAACAAATATTTAATGAATCATCCATGGTTTAAAATTTAAGCACTTCTTGTATTGATCTCTTTTAAAGGAGAGGTTTAATTGCCGTCAACAATACGTTAAAATTAGCGCGTATTTCATATAAAACTAAAAAAGACGACTAACGGTAATATTACCCTTAGTCGTCTTTTAGATTGTGACTTAGTCTTTCAGAAAACTATCAGCCTTTATTAAATTTCTTTAATTGCTTTTCTGCTTTTTTTTCCTTTT
>CAXMPG010000056.1:0-3292 GCA_964195485.1 uncultured Desulfobacterales bacterium | reverse complement strand
TTCGGGCGCTAGTTCGCCCAACTCCGCAATTGCGCCTGTGATATGGTCTAAATTATTTGCCGCATTGGTATTGTTTGGGTCCCGTTTAAGCACCTTTTCAAATACTATTTTGGCTTCATCTAGCCTTCCTAATTTGGCATAGGTCAACCCTAAATTATATAATCCTGTGGTAGATGAATCTTGTGCAAAAGCTGTTTCTGCACTTAAAAAATCACCTGCTTTAAAGTAAGCTACGCCTTTATGCAAAGGGTCTGTAAATTGTTGAGCAGCCTCCAAATAATTTTCAGTATCAAATTCTTTTTGAGCCTGATAATCTTGAGTGAACCATAAATCTTGAAATGTAAATTCGTCTTTACGCTTGTCATCGGTACTGGAACAAGAACTCAAGCTAAACACAATTACAATCATGTTTAACGCCCATCCTTTACGGAAACTAAACAGAAATAGAAACGCTAATGGAAACACCAACCAAATGCCATTGTCTTGCCACTCTTCGTTTTCTTCTTCGGTTTTATCTTCAAAAACAATGTCCATGCTAACGGCCTTTGCTAAATCAATAACATCACTATTGTCAACCGTGAGTTCCACCACTTTCACGCGTTCCATCATTTTAAGTCCTGCCAATTTTTGTTGGTCTAGCTGCGATAATTCTTTCGTATTAGGAATGGTTTCTCCTTGCGCAGTCGCAAACGGAAACACGTACAATTCCACGTTATTTTCTTGCAAAAAACTACTGATTACTTCCATGGGTAAGTCTGCCAAATCATCGGTAACTAACAATACTTTTCCTTGGGCTTGATTCGTACTAAAGAGCGTGTCAATTTTATGAAACAAGGCATTAAATCCAGTCCCTTTAACGGGCATCATTCGGGGTGTCAAGCCATCCAACTGGTCGGTAATAATTTTATAATCTGTAGTGAATGGAACCGCAGTATGCGTAGAACCTGCGAAAACCAATAGGTTAGTTTCAGCAATAGGATTCGCTTTCAATAAGTCAAAAATCTTGAATTTAGCTCTTTCCAGTCGCGTTGGAGATACATCTGTCGCCAGCATACTTTGCGATAAATCTAAGGCAATAACCATTTGAGATGTCACCTTTTTCGCTGGGGTTTTAACTTGATTCCATGTAGGTCCAAAAAACGCGAGTAACCCCAAAGCGAACATAACTAGCACGGAAAGGTGAATTAATCGTGATTTCCAAGTAGTTCCTTTTTGAATTACGAATGACTGCAAATGTTTAGCAATATGCTTTTTCCATCGATTAGATTCCGTGAAAAATAGCATTCCAAAAAGCCAAATAACGAGTACTAGAATACCCACCCACCAATAATCGGTACGTAGAAAATGAAATTTCTCAAAGTCGATATTTTCGAGGGACTCTTTCATTAATTATTACGTATTCTTTTCACTATTAATACCGTGTTATTTATCAGTAACAACAAAAACCCTAATGCCAATGCGGCTCCTAGCGGATAGAAATACAATAGTGTTTTCGGAGTGTATGTTTCTTCTTCAAACTCAATCGGTTCTAATAAATCCAGTTCTTTATACACTTCTTCGAGGGCATTAATGTCTTTTGCTCTAAAGTATTTTCCTCCTGTAATCTCGGCCATTTCGGTCAAGGTTCTTTCATCCAAATCAGAAGAGCTACTTCCGGGGTCACCAATACCAATAGTGTATAGAATCACGCCATCATCCTTAGCCATATTAGCCGCGTCTAAGGGCAAAATATCCATTCCGCTATCCACTCCATCGGTTAGGAGTAACATCACCTTGTTTTGAATGGTATCGCGCTCAAACAAATCCATGCCTTTTACTATGGCTTTACCCAAATTAGTCATTTGCCCAGCCATTCCAACATCTGCTTCATCGAGCATTGTGCCAACGGTGCTCAAATCTGTCGTAAAAGGGGCTTGAATGTATGCGTTACTCGCGAAAAAGACCAATCCCATTCGGTCACTTTTTCTACGCACTACAAAGTCTTTCATTAGATGTTTTACGGCATCCCAACGAGTTACTTTTTTGTCATCTATTTTCCAATCTTTATTAGCCATACTGAAAGATAAATCAGCTACGATTAGAAAATTACGTGAAGTTTTAATTTGTTTTTCGGGCTCACCTATTAATTGAGGAGATGCCATTGCACCAATCAAAAGAAGCCAAATAAGATACATCGCTACCCCAGCGAAGATTCCTTTTTTCTTCACAAAAGCGGCTTTTTTAGGTGCTTGTTTTGAAACCGATGCGGCTCTATCAAAGTATGGAAAAAGCAATGCCGTACTTCTGAATTTAATAGCTGGAAACAGCCAATAAATCAGCAGCGGCAATGGCACTAATAGCACCATAAATGGATATGCAAATTGAAAGTTATCTGGCATGACGGCTTATCCAATTTACGCATTCATTACTAAACGCAATTCTATTAAATGGGGTAGCTTCAGGTAGCTCACCCTTATAAATTGCTTTGAAAATCAATTCTGAATTTGCGGTGAAGTCGACCGATTTTTCGTGTTCATCTAAAAATGAAATCCACTTTTCACCCGTTAACGCAGCTACCTTATTTCGGTCGTAAGACAGAAGCGCTACTTGCTTCAACTGAAACATACACTGGGTAATAAATGCCGCATCTGTAATACTATTTTCAAGACTCTTAATTTCTTGAATGGCTGTTCTTCTGTACTTATTAGCGCGATATTTCAGTATAAATAAATACACCAAATAGCCAATTAATAGCCCTACGAGAACAAATAAAAATTGCCAACCTACGGTTTCCATGGTAAACGGAATGGGGTCCGCTTCCATAATTGGCTGTAACGCTATTTGGGTAGAATCGTTCACTAATTATTGGGTAAGTTAAGAAGTTGTGATTCTACGGGTTCACTCGTATTCACTTTGAATACATGGATTTTATGTTTCTCTAAATCGCTTTTAAACTGGGCGTAATTCTCGTCAAAATCTGAAGTTAAATCTGTTGCCAGTTTTTTGTTCTTTCCGTCAATATTAACCTGATGTGTTTGGTTAGAAACCACCATTTTTTCGGCTGGCATTTGCTGTTCTAATTTATCATACACCTTGATGGCCACTACATCATTATGCAACGCTAATTGCGCTAAATTTTTGATAACAGATTCGTTGTATCGATGGAAATCACTGATTATAAAAACCAAAAAATCATGGGTAATTATATGATGCAATTTCCCGAATAATTCGGGTAAGGATTCTTCAAAATCAAACGCTTTGGCTTGATAAATTTCTTTATTGGCGGTTACTATTTGCTGTAAAAATTGGATGA
>CAXMPG010000055.1:0-49110 GCA_964195485.1 uncultured Desulfobacterales bacterium | reverse complement strand
CCAAACTGCTTTAGATTTAGGAGTTAATTTATTGATGCGATTTATCACCTCATCACTATCCATTTTATTGAATACGTTTTTCATAATTCCAATTTTACCGTTCCAAATTTACTCTAATCCAAAACCATAATCCTTACCCTTATCTACAGCTGGCACACCATCTTTCATCCATTGAGGCATTGGCGCTCCTTTTAGGTAATGATTAAAGAACTGGAACATTCTTAAACTTAAATCCAAACGGTTTGGCATCTTACGTAAGTTATGTTGCTCGTTATTATACACTAATAACCACGCTGGTTTTTGTAATCTTCGCATACCCATAAACATCTCTATTCCTTGATAATAAGGCACTGCACCATCTTTATCGTTGTGCATAATCAATAACGGAGTGGTTACACTTGGCAAATGAAATACGGGTGAATTTTCAATGTATAAATCATGCCCTTCCCATAGATTAACACCAATTCTACTTTGTGTTCTTTCGTACTGAAATTCTCTACTCATACCACTTCCCCAGCGAATTCCACCATAAGCGGACGTCATATTACTTACAGGCGCACCAGCCATTGCAGCGGCAAACATATTGGTTTGTGTCACTATATAAGCCACTTGATAACCACCCCAAGACTGGCCTTGAATAGCCATTTTCGAACCATCTACAAATGATTTTTCAGCCAATGATTTTGACCCACTTACTACCGCATGAAGACCATCTTTTCCTGGATGACCAGTTCCGTAATGAATGTCTGGCACAAATACTAAATACCCATTGCTAGTATATAACGGAATAGCAATCGTGGAATGTGACGGACGAAATGTTTTTCTTCTAAACTCTGTTCCGAAATCTTTTTCATAGAAATAGACCATCATTGGATATTGCTTAGTCGAATCAAAATTTTCTGGATAATACAGTAACCCTTTTTGAGGCGCTCCTTTATCATCTTTCCAAAAGTATTCTTCTACGTAACCCCAATTTACTTCTTCCTGTTCTGGTAAAGCATTAGACACTTGCACGCTATTTTGAAACTGTGATACCCGCACTCCAGTAGGCGATAATTCACTGTACATTACATTTGGATATTGGACAAAGCTCATTGGTCGATAAATAAATCGATTAGCCTCTTTTGCTTTTGATAATTGCGCCATAGATTGGTTTCCCCATGAAAGTATTTCGAACTTTGAACCATTCGCACTACGCAAGAAAACACCCGCTTTATTATTGTCTATGTTCACACCCGTAATCATCATTGAAGAATCTAGTTTCACGTAATCTAAATTACGATCAAATCTTCGGTAACGTGTGTGAATATGGTTTTTATCTGCATACCCATTAGTTAACGAAACAGGTTCTTTCACGCCATTTGGATCAACCAACCACGTATCATATTTAGTTCTTATTAAAACCCACTCTTCATCCTCTGACCACCCTGAGATACCATAAGCAAAAGGTTTCGCTGGAATTTCTCTATCTAAATCCACTAGAATCTGCCCTTTATTGGTCAGCATTTGAGAGATGTTATTTTTCTCTTTCGTATCGATATCTGTACAGTACCAAATCCTATTTTCACCATCAAAATGAACAAAATATGTTCCAGAAGGCGAGATACTTGTATTATACCCAATAGCTTCTCCAATCACGGTTTTCTCTCCCGAATTTAAGTTTATTCGGTAGTAATCTGAAGGAAACGGAAATGCCCAACTGGTACTTAATTCATAATTCTTAGACTCCACAAGTAAGGCGTAATTATTATCGCCTTGTTGCAGCGGGTTAATCCAATCGGTAGAATCATTAGCCAACGGAACGACTCTTTGACTATTAATATTAAAGACCGCTTTAAAAGTCTTTTTTTCGTCACGACCCTTTCTTAATAACTGCATAGGTTGGATTTTTAAATCCTTCCAATTCCATACATCCAATGTTGCTTTCTCATCCGTTGGGATACTATCTTTTGGTTCTTCCACTGGTCTTTCTGCGGTTCCAAAGAAAATTTTAGACCCATCACGAGAAAAGTAAACCCCGCCATTTTCACTTACCGTATGCCCCTTTGGCAAAAAGCGATCATTGGTATCTATTATAATTCTAGTCCCGTGATTTCCACGCGTAGAATACATCGCGTATGCTTTCGCTTTCCCGGTATCTGCAGATAAAATCCACACATATTCAGTTCCAGTTTCATTAAAAGTAGGCTTCTTCGCGTTACCTAATCCTACAAAAGAGGTATCCGTAATGTTAGCCGTATTATCAAACCAATACACCCCAACACTATCAATAGTATCACCAAACGACCTAATGTATCCAATACTATTTCCGTACTCTGAAATGCTATATTCTATTACATTTTTTACTTGAATTTTTTCTTCCGACACGGGATCAAATATCACTAAGTCGCTTGTTTTACGCTTAATGGGTTTCTTAGTCGGTTTTGAAGAATCGTCTTTTTTAGCTTTTTTCTTCTTCTTTTTTTTCTTTTTGTCGGAGGAATTTTTCTTTTTGTCTTTTTGTGGTTTCTTGTACTGAAAACTTAACCAATCACTTCCTTCGCTAGCCAGTTTAAAAGATTTTATTCCATCAAACTTCATCAAAGTATCTTTTTCAAAAACATAAATTGCCAAGGTATCAGATGGCCATTTAGCTTTTGGAACTTCATCTAATTTCATTTTACGCAACGAATCTAATTGCGGCTTAATCATGAATACGATGTAATTATTTTGGGCAGAAAACTGGGCCTTATACCCTCTTTCAAACTGTTTTTCAATTCCAATATCGGGATTCTTAACATGTAAAATTCCATCACCAACATTGGGGTTCACTTCAAACGAAACCCATTCTCCGCTATTAGAAATATGTGCGCTTTTTAACCCATGCCAATCCGGCATATCTTCAGGGGTTAAGGCTCTCTTTTCTTGGGCTTGAGTAGCGAATACCGTAATCAACCCGATACAAAGGGCTAGCACTAATTTTATTTGTTTTTTCATAATTCTTATTTCAATTTAAATTAAAGGACTTCAATCCCCTTAGTCCTTCTTCGCCAATGGAGAAATAAAATTCTCTGCAATCATACATCGCGCACTTCCACCACCATAGGTTTCGATGGTAGGAATGCTAACCGGAACAACTTTGGTTTGACTTTCAACTAATTGTTTTTGCATATCATCTAACGCGTTCCATGCCGTTTGAGAAGCGACTAAGACATACTCTCCTTCGCTATTTTGAAGCTGAATCATGTTTCCTGCAAATTGCGTTAATTGATAATAACTCAAATCTAATATTTGCTTACCTGAATCCAAGATGGTTTTCTCTACCCGTTTTCTTTCTACTGAATCTCTAATAGTCTCTAATCCAATACCTACCATTCCATGCATCACAAACATAAGTACATTGGTGTGGTAAATTGAATTATTTTGATGGTCGGTTGCATCAAAACTACAAATGGTAAATCCATATTGCTCCGCTAGTTTCTTAGCCAGTCCTTCATCAGATCTAGCCGATACACCCAAGTACATCATCTTAGATTCATGGTCAAAAATAACACTTCCTGTTCCTTCCAAAACCTGTGTATCTTTTCCTACTTTTCTGTAATCATGGATCGTTTTTGGACTTAACCATTCCAGCACATCCAACCGGACTTCGAGCTTTCTATTATCTGCTAACATTGGATACAAAACTACCTCCCCGTTTTGATGGGTGGTAATCCAGTTATTTGGAAAAACAGCATCCGGCTTAATAGGCTCTAGGGTATCCTCAAATACTTTTACCTCAATTCCAGCATTCTGGATATCTATCACCATAGCATCAAATTCATATTGGGCTTTACTACGGATATTTTCAGCCTTATCTAGTAGAATCTTGGTCTGGAAAGCATTGGTTGCAGCTGTTTCAGGGTTCATTCCGAAATTGGAGGGCCTAACCATAAATATTTTATCAGTAAAATTTTTCATGTTATCGATTATTAAAACCCGCTTAATAGTGAAAAACAATAATAACCTATTCTACAATTTTTCGCCCCATGGCAATCCGTCAGTTAAAAGGTGCTTGATCGTTTGAAAGTGGCTGAAAGTGATCCCATTTCATTCGATGGATTACCTCATTTTATTTTTAAAGTAAAACTCCTATTACTTTTCGTTAATAGCGAATATTAATCTTTTAGCATTTCCGTAAATAATAAAACAGGTGTTGCATATACATTTGCTCCAAATAGTTTTGATGCACGATAGATTCCAACTTCTGAGTAAACTCACTTTTAGCAAAGTTCTAAATGCGCTACAATTGATTTTGGGATATTATGTATCAAGAATTACGCGTAAACCCATTCAATGGGGCGAACCTATTAGCTTGAGCATTGAACCTACAACGGCTTGTAATTTAGGTTGTCCGGAATGCCCAAGTGGACTAAAACAATTTTCTCGTCCTACAGGAAATTTAGACCCCAAATTATTTGAAAAAATAATAGATCAAGTATCGAAGAAATTAATCTACCTCACGTTTTATTTTCAGGGAGAACCCTTTATAAATAAAAATTTCTTGCGGATGGTTAAATATGCATCTGACCGGAAAATTTTCACTTCCACCTCCACTAACGCTCATTTTATTGACGAAAAAGTAGCGGAAGAAATTATTCATTCTGGATTAGATCGCTTGATTATTTCTATGGATGGCACCACCCAAGAAGTATACGAGCAATACCGAGTTCATGGCGCATTAGACAAGGTTTTAATAGGGACAAAAAATATTATTGCCGCTAAAAAAAGATTGAATTCCAGTACGCCAAAAGTGATTTTTCAGTTCTTGGTGGTAAAGCATAATGAACATCAAATTGACGACCTACATCAATTGGCGGATAAATTAGGTGTTGATGAAGTAGCGCTAAAAACAGCGCAGATTTACGACTATAAAAATGGCTCTCCGCTGTTACCTACGGATCAAAAATACTCGCGTTACAAACTAAATAACAAGGGTGAGTTTGAGATTAAAAACAAGCTCAGAAATCACTGTTGGCGTTTATGGCATTCTGCCGTTATTACGTGGGATGGAGATATTGTGCCATGCTGTTTTGATAAGGACGCTAAATACCAAATGGGTAAATTAGAAAATCACACCTTCCAAGACATTTGGCATAATGACACCTATAAAGGATTTAGAAATTCTATTATTCAATCGCGTAAAAACATTGATATCTGTCAGAATTGTACCGAAGGCACCAAGGTTTGGATGTAGCTTATACGAAAGACCAATAATCGAAGACCAAAGTTAATCTTCAATTATTTCCTTAGTAAATCCATTTCCATTTTTAAATTCGTCAATAGCTGAATTCAACCTATCCATATTTGCTTTAGATGACATTTCATGCTCCGTTGCATCAAATTCTCCAACAGCTTCTAACACTTCAGCAACATCAATCTTTTCCATTCCCGTAAAGGCAGCTTTATACCATTGCTTGTTACCCAGTTTTGAGTAAGGACGACTAACGCCTTTAGGCTCAATAATTTTGGATCCTTCCCCAGGGAAATAGGGATACATTCCAAACTCCGGAACGGTAGCGCCCCAAATAGAAATCACTTTCTTTTTTAATGCTGATGCAATATGCATTAATCCGGTATCGTGCGTAATTACAGTTTGTGATTGATGGAGAATAGATGCACTTTGGTTTAAGCTAAACTTGCCACAAGAGTTGAAAACATGATTGGTTGATTTAGCGGCAATTTCATCTCCGTTCGCTACGTCTTCTTTACCTCCCAATAAAATTACCGGAGTTTTTAATCCGTTGCATATTTCAATGATTTTATGATTTGGAAGCATTTTACCTTCATGCTGACCTCCAATTGCAAAAGCAATATACCCATTACTAAACTCAGGTGGAAAAACACTTAAGCTTACCTCATCTTCGCTTGGAATGAAGTAATCTAACCCTTTGTTATCATTCTCAATGTTAAACGCTTTAGTGGTTTCCATGTAGCGATCAACAATATGCATATCTGGCATTTTGTTGACTTTTAAATTCACCAAAATCCATTTTTGCACATTGTATTTCTTGAACGTAAAGTCCATTATTCCTAATCCACGTTTCACTTGAGAGGAACGTAAATTACGATGTAAATCAAAAATATAATCGAAGCGTTCTTCTTTCAAATCATCCAGTATAGGAGCTACATTTTCATCAATTAAATGCAACTTATCAATGTACGGGTTGTTTTCTAAAATACCCTTAAACTGATTTTTACTTAAGAAATGAACTACCACATCTCCCTCATTCATTTGTTGCTTAATATTGCGAATTACCGGTGTGGTAAGCACAATATCGCCAATAGAACTGAATCGTATTATGAGAACTTTAACTGTCATTTTCTATAAAAATTCATTTCATCCACATACTTAAAAACTTCTGGTGTAAGAATGTACTGGACATCTTTACCCTCTGCAATCATATTTCGAATTACGCTAGAAGAAACCTTCATTAAAGGCGCATCGACCATTGTGATTTTTGGATGATTTCTTAACTCTTTCGTTTTCTCAGAAACCTCTACTTTTTCTGATTCGGTGTACACTCTAGGATACACCATCACTTCGTAATTTGTTAAAATTACATCGTGGTTTTTCCATTTATGAAAACTGCGTAAATTGTCTTCACCCATGATTAATGTGAAATTTTTATCTGGGTACTTTTCTGATAAAATTGCCAATGTATTCACCGTATAATTTGGTTGCGGCATATCAAACTCCACATTACTAACTTCGAGTAAAGGATTGTTTTCAACTGCTTCACGAACAAGAGCTAGCCTGTGAATATCTTCTAGTAAAGTATCTTTTTCTTTGAATGGGTTTCGTGGCGTTACCACCATCCAAACCTCATCAATATTTGGTTGTTGCGCCATGAAATTGGCCAAAATCAAATGTCCAACATGTACGGGATTGAACGTTCCAAAAAATAAACCTATGTTCTTACTCATTGTCAAATACTATTACTAATGCCAATCTCACTTAGCCTCCCGATAACAATCGAAACCAAGGATAAACTTAATAATTTATCTTAAATTCAATTTTTCAATTCTATTTCCTACGGCAAATTTCCGCATCTTCTCATCCAGTAAATGAAAATCTTTTTTGCCTACTTGTTCTGTAAAAGTACCGTTTTCTAACACATGAATTTCATCGCACGTTTCACTTAAAATAGAGAATATATGCGATGAAATTATGACTACTTTATTTAACGATTTCAGCTTCAATATTATTTCTGCAATAATAATGTTACTATGAATATCTACTCCATTAAATGGCTCATCCAGTACAAAAACTTCATTGTTTTGTAACAAAACACCCAAAAGAGCCAACTTCTTTTTCATTCCAGTAGAATAGGTTTCTACGAATTGGTTCAAGTCTAATTCAAATATGTTTTTTTCTTCAAACTGTTCCTCTTTTATATTTCTAGAAACGCTTAGCAACTTTAGGTATTCCCACCCCGTAATTTTAGACATGAAAATTGGATTGGTGGGTAATAATCCAAGATAATTTTTCAACGGTTGAAGTTCCGATTGTATTTCACCATCAAAGGACTCTAATCCTGCGAGGCATTTAAATAAAGTGGTTTTACCCGCGCCATTCTCGCCTACAATGCCATACACTTTGCCTCTCTCTAAACGTAAGTTTAAATTATTCAGCACCGATTTACTTCCGTACGACTTCGATATATTTTCGGCTTTTATCATCCTAATAAGAACTTTAATTTTTTTCTGGATTGAATATAAAAGTACGGAATTACGATAAACAGCAACGGTGGAAACCAGACACAAACACCTAGAAATATAACTTGAGGCAAATTTATTTCTTTTGGAAACGCAGAGTATTTCGCATAAATAACGGCTATTAGAAACAATAACCCTATCAAGCCTAACCCAATTATGAATACTAATTCAGAAGGAAAAAAACTCCCCAACACTACCATAAAAGGCACCGTTAACGTTAAGTAGCCTATCAATCCAATAATAACTTTTTTACGTAAAAACACTTTGCTATTGGAGGAATAAACCCAAACAAAAAACGCATCTTCGGGTTTAAAGTAGAATGAGATACTGACCAAAGCCATTATCCCAACTGCAAAAAGCCCGAGATTAAAATTGGCGTATTCGATGCCTTTAAACAATAAGAAACCAGCAATTAGAAACAACAGAATAGCTTTTCGAAAACCAACTACAAACTCAAATGGCATTCTTTTAAAAGGAGTTGGAATTACAAAACCAACACTCTGATTAAAGTTAATGGTGGCTAATAAAAGAGCTGATACCGCTACTCCAGCAGCATATTCATAGCTATTCTGAATCAAAAGAAAACCAATAAATGGAATTGAAATAATACTATTTTCAATGCGCCTTATTTTATAAAAATCTCCTCTTTGAAATAAGATCTTTAATAACTCTACTCTTTGCGAACTACCAAGTTTTAAAATAGTCAAAATGGCTACCCCCAGAAATATCCAATTAGCATACGCTGTGGAACTAAATAGGGCTACCGAACCACCAATAAAAGCCAAAAACAAAAGAAAGCACCCGAGCCATGGATGAATTCCGAAACCAGAAATCATTCGCTCTATTCTTTTTATTTGAAGTTTGAAATAATACTCCATTCGATCTATTTATTTCTGGATATTGTTGTCAATTTCTTTTCCCTTTGCTCCGCTCAATGTCTAGTCAATGGGGGAAAATTAATTTTCTAAAAAGCGCTCGATTAAGTTACGACACGCATCAGATGCGACATCTAAATCATCGTTTACAACCACGTGATCAAACTCCCCTGCTCGGGCTAATTCTTCTTTTGATTTACCTAAGCGTGTTTGAATTTTCTCTTCACTATCGGTTCCTCTACCTCTTAATCGTTGCTCTAATATTTCTACAGAAGGTGGCTGGACAAATATGGCAATAGCTTTATCACCAAATTGTTTTTTAAGGTTTAATCCTCCCACTACATCTATATCAAAAATTACTGCTTTTCCTGCTTTCCAAAGTCGTTCTACTTCACTTCTTAAGGAACCATAAAAATTATCTGGATATACTTCTTCCCACTCAATAAACGCATCTTCGCCAACTGCGTTTCTAAATTCATCGGGTGATAAAAAGTAATAATGTTCTCCGTTTTTTTCTTCTCCCCTAGGTTGTCTAGAAGTAGCCGAAATAGAAAACTCTAAGTTCTTCATTTCGGGCAATATTCTACCTACAATAGTAGATTTACCCGCACCTGAGGGGGCTGAAATAATGACTAATTTTTCTTGCATTACTACAATACGTTAAGCACTTGCTCTTTAATTTTCTCTAGTTCATCTTTCATTTGAACTACAATTTTTTGGATGTCTTGATGGTATGCTTTTGACCCTAAGGTATTAATTTCTCTACCCATTTCTTGCGTGATAAAGCCTAATTTTTTACCGGCAGTACCTCCTTGATTCATGGTTTCTACAAAGTATTTTAAATGCGCATTTAAACGCACTTTCTCTTCATTGATGTCCAATTTCTCGATGTAGTAAATAATTTCTTGCTCATGACGATTTTTGTCCAAATTTTCATTTTTCAAAAGTTCATCTACGCCTTTATCTAATCTACTTCTAACTGATTCCACACGCACATCTTCATGGTTTTCAACCTCCACTAATAAACGCGTAATAGAATCTATTCTAATTTTAAAATCATCTTCTAAAGAACGCCCTTCGGTTTCTCTAAATTCAGAATGAGTTTCTATAGCTTCGGAAACCAAATCCATTATATAACCCCACTCTTCGTTATCTAGTTCAGGAGCTTTACTTGATAGCACTTCTGGCATTTTCAATACCATTGACAACAAGTTATCCGTACTTTCACCTAATGAACCGGCCAAATTTTTCAATTCTTGATGGTAATGTTTAGCGAGGTCGGTGTTAATGCTTTGTTTCGTTTCAATAGAACTTCCTTGAATGTTTAATGACATTTCAATTTTGCCTCGCGAAAGTTCTTTAGTTAACTTCGTTCTTAACTCTAATTCTTTCGATTTAAAAACATTCGGCATTCTAACATATATATCTGTCTGTTTACTATTAAGTGACCTTAATTCAACATTATATGAAATATCTCCTCTGTTTCCAATGGCTTTTCCAAACCCTGTCATTGACTTTAGCATGTATTCTATTTTAGTGGATCAAATATAAGGTAGTTAGCTCACCTACACCATCTTCTTTAACGGTACATTTTAACAGAAAGCCAATGAAAACAAAGCCCCAAAGATGCTAACACCTTTAGGGCAATTCTTATATAAAAGTCGCTCAATTATTTTCCTTCTATTTTTTCCACTTCTGATGTATCCACGTCTGTTTTTTCAGCAGCCAGAGCAAATAATTTTTTCACAGTTAATCCCTGCACTACAATAGAAAACAATACCACACAATAAGTCATCACCGTAATTAAATCAACGTCATGCATACGTAGCGTTTCAGATTTTCCGTACTCATATAAAGATAGCGCTAATGCCACCGAAATACCTCCACGTAAACCACTCCAGGTTAAAATACGAATAGTGTATTTCGGAATTTTTCCTTTGATACGGTATAATGTAATTGGGATACCAACCCCTAACAATCTTGCCGTGAGCACAACAACTACAGCGAATAATGAAGCAACTAAAAAGTCAATTTCCCAATGAATCACAATAATCTGTAATCCTATCAGGATGAATAAAATTGCATTCATCGCTTCATCCATTAAGTGCCAAAACTTGTAGACATATTCTCCAGCAGCGTTTTCCAGTTCTTCGCTTCTTCCTTTATTCCCAACAAAAAGCCCCATTACAACCATGGCTAACGGTCCGGAAACATGCAAGTTTTCGGCAATACTAGCACCCGCAAGTACCATTGATAAGGTAACCAAAACCTCAATTTCTGTATGTTCATTATCAATCACGATAAGAAGTTTCAATCCTAAATATCCAAAAAGGGCTCCAAGTGCCACACCACCAAATACTTCTTGTCCAAAAAGGAGGGCAATACCAGAAGGCTCAATATGTCCATCAGCACCAGAAATGGCAATATGCAGAATCGTTAAAAACACCACTACACCAATACCATCATTGAATAATGATTCACCAGCAATTTGTGATTCCAGACTTTTAGAAACTTTTGATTTTTTAATCATTGCCAATACGGCAATGGGATCTGTAGGGGATATAAGAGCGCCAAATAACAGACAATAAATAAGTTCTAATTCAAGTCCTATAACAGGTAGTAAATAATACATCCCATAGCCAACAACAAAGGTAGAGATAAGAACTCCGGTGGTGGCCAAAATGAGAATCACCCATTTTTCTTCTCCCAATTTCCGGAGATCAAGCTCTAAGGCACCAGCAAAAAGCAAGAAACTCAACATGACTTGAAACAACACCTTAGAAAAGTCATATTCTGTCATCAAATCACTGGCTAATAGCTTTAAGGCACTAAAAACTACCTCTCCAAAAATGATGAATAACGATAGGCTCAAAGCCAAGATCATGAGGCCAATGGTAGAGGGGAGTTTTAATACTTTTACATTTACGAATAAAAAGAATGCTGCCAGCACAACTAACACGGTAATGAAGTCTAATACTTCCATAATAGTTTTGGTTTAGGGAATCACGCAGCAGTAAACATAAAACCACAACACAATTCTGGTTCACCTTCCGAAATTAAACAATAGAGTTGAATTATAATGAGTTACCTTATTATTTTTAAATAAAAATCGAAGGTCAATCTTTTACTTAACTCGCTTGCTTACTAAATAAACACCGGAGAAAATTAAAGCGGCAGATACAATTTTCATCACGCTCAAATCATCCTTACCCCAAAGTAGTGCTACTACTGTAGCTAAAAATGGTTGTAAGTAAATATAAATGCTCACCACTGACGGACTTAATTTTTTTAATCCGTAGATATTAAACAAATAGGCAAAGAATGTGGTAGCAATGACCACAAATGCGATTTCGCCATACACTACCTGTGGAATTATTTCCCAATTCACATCTATTAATTGTAGCAAACCAAATGGCAACACATACACAAAACCAAATGTAAACACCCACTTAATAACCGTTACCGGATTATATTTTTGCATTACCGGTTTAATAATCACCAAATAAATAGCGTAAGAAGTAGCGTTTAAAAAGATTAAGAAATCACCAAAAGCAGTTTCATTAGAAAAGGAAGGAATAATCCATTCTCCATGTTGAAAGGTATTCAATAGAATAGCCCCACTCAACCCTAGAAAAATTCCGGCACCCTTGGTTAGGGTAATTTTGTTGCCCAAAACAATAGCTGCAATTAACAACACCATTACCGGATTAACCGTCATGATTATTGCCGCATTAATTGGGGTTGATAACGATAGACCTTGAAAAAATAATAACTGGTTAGCTGCAACACCAAATACTCCCGCAAGCGCAAAACGAGTCCAATCCTTTGGGTCTACCGATTCTTTAAGCCCTAAACTTTTTGCTAATAACCAAAATAACAAAACCGCTCCGGTAACTCTAATCAAAATAAACGCGTTTGGACTCACGTATTCAGGCATGACATCCTTGGCCACAGTGAATGTGATTCCGTAAATTACGTTGGCTCCTAATACCGCTAAATGCGCAGAAAGATTATTGCTTTTCATTCATTGAATTGAGCGGGCAAAGTAAGTTAAAGGAAATCATTTACGAACCCTAATTAGACAATCAGCCCAAGAAAAATAGAAACATAATAAACCCCCGTTAAAATGAATACTACCCCAGCAATGTAGCGCATTATCTTTTCTATTTTGGTGATTTTAGTATAAAAAGAACTTACACTTCCAGCAGCAAACGCCAACAAATAGGTAAATAGCATTACCGGAAGTCCAGTACCAAAAGCAAAAACAATGGGTAGGTACAAACCCTCTGCATCAACAATGGTGATTGGAATTAACATTCCGAAAAATAAAGCACCACTATACGGACAGAATGCCAAGGCAAAAATTGCCCCTATAAAAAACGAGCCCAATAACCCTTTATCTTTAAATTTTTCTGATAATTTTTCGGTGAAATTTGATTTCCCTAAAAAGTTGAGCTGAATTACATTCAGCATAATTAACCCAATAAAAATCAATAACGGACCTAAAAATTTTTCGCCATTTTGATTAAAAAAACGTGCAATATGAAATTTACTCGCGCCAAAATAAAGAATCAAGCCAATAGCCGTATAGCTAAATGCTCTTCCTAAAGAATACAGAAACCCGCTCATAAAAACGAGTTTCTTATTCGTAATATTCTTAGCAATAAAGGCTGTAGCCGTAATATTTGTAGCCAATGGACAAGGGCTAATCGCTGTCATTAGCCCAAGTACAAAAGCGGTCAAAATTGGTATGTTTGAACTCTCTAAAAGAGCTTGCAAATAATCCATTTACATTTTTTTCAATTCGTTCTCAATCTTTAATTTAAACTCTTTAGCAAATTCTTCTTGTTCATTTCCTTTCATGAAAGCAAAGTTGGTTAAATCGATTTTCGTCTCTACTCCATCCACTATTACATTTAGAATTAGAGCTGTTCCTGCAGCTTCAAATTTCTCCGTAATTTTTCTGGTTTCTCTGTTATCTACGTTTACAACCTGGAAGGTTATTTTACCTGACTTTAGCTCCTCTGCAAAGTATGTATCTAATGTATATTTTGTGCTTGACTCAATAGCGTTACACGTCATACATCTATGCGTAGAATGAAAATCATACACTTCAATTTTATTCATTGTATTATCATCCACACTTCTGTTATTCGTTGAGTCTCCGTTAGTACAAGAAAAATAAGTTACACTTAATGTAATAATTGCTGCAATCGTTAACCACTTCATAATTTTTGTTTTTATATAATTTTTAATAAATATTCGGATATAATGAGATTCAAAAGTTGAACCGTTTCATTCTATTTAATTTCGCATTTAGCTTTATTCTTATTTAAAATATCAGTTTTAGAGTAGTTGCTTTTCAATACTGGATTCCATTCAAAACCAACCACGTTAGTTACCGTGAAATTATCTTTGGGATTAGTTGAAAGTAGAAACTTAGAAAATTCATCCTCCAAGCTTTTTAATTTATCTAAATCACAAGCTGGCAATTCCCCTTTAGCTGCTTTTGCACCAAGCTGGTCTATTTCAACCGGTTTAACTCCTTTGTTTAACGCGATCAATACTGTTCTACCGTTATCTATTCTTTGTAGGATGTAAAATCCATTTTTAATTGTGTTATCTATATAAAACGAATTGAATTGATAACGTCCTCCAGTAATATAAATCGCGACATCCGTTAAACACGGAGAGCTTTTACTAACTATTCTAGTATTAGTTCGGTCTGTAATTCCATCCGGATAAAGGACGTCTAACCCTTCTTTGACCCCTAAAAAACCAACGACTAAACCATCGCATAAATGACCATGAAATCTTTCTACATCATCTAAACTTAACTCATGAACTAAACCTAATCTCCCCTTAGAAAAATCGGTATCATTTACTTTTATTGTTGGCGAATTAACATTCTTAATGAGCTCTGTTTTCGGAATAATCACCTCCTCATTGTTTTCTTGGATACATGCCAATAAAGAAATTACTGCGAGTAGGTATAGTAGGTTTTTCATACTATGATATTAAATAAATAACCTGATATAATAATATTGAGTGTCACTACGCCAAAGAAGATTCCAATCAATTTCACCGTCATTACCTTTTTAAGCAACATCGCTTCTGGTAAAGAAAGTGCAACTACACCCATCATAAACGCAATAGCTGTTCCTATCGGAATTCCCTTAGCTACCAGCACTTGAACTACAGGTAAAATTCCAGATGCGTTTGAATACATAGGCACGGCTAAAATGGTAGCTACTGGAACAGCAAACAAATTATCTTTACTCATGTATTGCTCAAAAAAGCCTTCTGGAATATAACCATGCATTAAGGCACCAATACCTATTCCGACAATTACATATAGAATAATTCCTTTTAAAATACTCATTACCTCTCTCCAAATAATGGTAAATCTTTGACTAAGCGTTTGCGTTTCCACTTGGTAAATATTTTGTTCTGCTTGGGCTTTTTCAAGAACGCCAAGTACCCATGGAGTTAGAAATCTTTCTAGGTTTAGCTTTTGAAGAATATAGCCCGAAATGGTTCCTAAAACCACTCCACTTACCACATAAATCACCGTTATTTTTACGCCAAACAAACCAATAAATAAACCTATCGCTACTTCGTTTACTAACGGAGAGGTTATTAAAAAAGCGAAAGTGACTCCTAATGGAATTCCGCCTTTTACAAATCCAATAAATAACGGAACCGAAGAACAAGAACAAAATGGAGTGACTACTCCAAATAGACTTGCCATTAAATATTCTGCACCAAAAAACTTATTTCGTGAAAGGTAATTTCTGACTTTATCAATAGGGAAATAACTATTAATTATTCCCATTAAAAAAATAATAAGAACTAATAGAAGTACAATTTTTACGGTATCATAAATGAAAAAATTCAAAGCTTCGGCCAAGTGACTCTTAGGCGCTAACTCAAATATGGAAAACACGACCCAATCTGCTATATTTTGAATCCAATCAAACATTATACACTCTTAATTAGACGAGCAACAACTGGTGTTTTCATCGCTGATATCGCTGTCTGCGTTTTCTGTATTTAACAACTTAAAAATTTCATCTTTTGACGGTACGCGCCCTTTAATCACCACAACTTCATCAATAACTACCGCAGGAGTGCTCATTACGTTGTATTCCATAATTTCCATTATGTCTTCTACTTTCACCACCATTGCATCCATCTTATTATCGTTTACAACTTCGGTTACAATAGCGGTTGTTATTTTACATTTCGGGCAACCTGTTCCTAATATCTTTACTATTTTACTCATTTCAATTTCTTTTTACCCTTATTCTATTACTGGAAAAATCCTTCAAAAAGTTGTTTTGCTTTAGCCCAATTTTCTTTATTAATGCAATACCTAATTTTAGGCGGCTCCAATTCACCTTGAATTAAACCGGCATTTTTTAGCTCCTTTAAATGTTGTGATATAGTAGATTGAGCCAGTGGAAAAACCTCCACTAAATCGCCTGTAAAACAACACGCACTTTGGTCTAAGTGCTTCAAAATCGCAATTCTTGTGGGATGAGACAAAGCCTTTGCAAAACGTGCAATACCTTCCGTATCTTCTTGGTAATTTATTTTTTCTAACGCTCTACTCATAGTCAATCGCAAATATACGATTGACTAGTATCTGAGAAACTGATATTATTCAGCTAGTTTTTGATAAAATGGAAATTTACTTACTTAAAACTTTAGGAACTTTAAAGTAATCAGAATCTTTTGAAGGGGCATTCTCCAGGGCTTCTTTTTTGGAAACGTCAGTACGGGCAGTATCATCACGTAATTCCAACATTCCTTCGGTAACATATTTTAAAGGCTCTACTCCTTCGGTATCTACCTCATTTAGCAAATCCATAAAAGTTAAAATACGCTCCATGTCTTTTTTGATAGCTTCTTTTTCTTCACCTTTATATTCTAATTTGGCTAATCCTGCTACCTTATCAACTATGTTATCGTCTATTTTCATGTTATGCTATTTATGTTTTGCGTAATAAGCATGAAGTTCCTCTTTCATACGTGTTCTTATACGCTCGCGCAAAGGTATTAAATCTTCCTGTTTTAAAGTAGTTGTTTTTATAGGTTTCAAAATCTTTACCCATGCATTTCCAGGTTGCCCAATGGTTTTGAATAAATTATTAGATTCAAGAATGATATGGGTATTAAACAGGAGTACTGGAACAATATCCACTCCAGCTGTTAACGCCAGTTTGAAAGCGCCATTTTTAAAGCTCGCTAACTCCGGAACTTGCTCTTTAATTCCGCCTTCTGGGAACAAGGCTATGGAATACCCTTTCTCTAATTTTTTAGCGGCAATTTTAAATGCTTTCACAGATTCCATTCTACTGGAACGGTTTACCGGAATATTTTGACCCGAAGAGAAAAACCTTCCAAACATCGGTAGTTTTAATAATTCTGCCATTCCCATAAAGACAAAGAAATCAGGAATTATCCCGTACATCAAAAAGGTATCTATATACGAAGCGTGATTAGCTATAACCACATATGGCGGTTTTGGCAGGTTCTCTCTACCCTCTACCAATAATTTTATTCCAGTAAACGTTCTAACTACTTTTCCCCAACGAACTTGCCAGACAAAACACCTTTCCCAGCGCTCTTCTTTAGCCAATAAATAAACGAAAATGGGGTAAAATGGAATAAGGCTAACAACGAAAACGATAAGCACATACACCTTATAGGCTATCCAAAATGGGCGCTTAAGATCCATCACTATTATTTCCAGGAATTGCTACACCACCTGAAACAATAAACTTCATTACCTCTGCAGATGAAGCTTCTATGGGAGTAACATTTTCTCGATTTACAATAAACAAATTTCCACTAAATGCATACGAATGAGGTAAATATACCGCGACTTGACTGTCGTCCATTTTTAAACTGGTCAAATCATCTTGCGTGATAAAACCTAATTTTTGAATATTTGATTCTTTACTTAATTTCACCAACACCGGACTATCAAACTTTCTTTTCTCGCCTACAAAGGCAGAAAGTAAATCCTTAATTGCAGTATAAATAGTACTTAATAAGGGTAACTTTTTTATTAATTGATGAAACAAATCATTTAGAGACCGTGCGATAAACGTATTACCCAAAATGCCAATACTGGTAATAGCAGCAAGCAAAATAATTACTCCAGAACCGGGAAATGGATGATATGGTAACAACTCATCCACTACCACAAACATTTTATATACAATGTAAACGGTAAGCACTAAAGGCACCACAAGTAGTAAGCCTTGAAAGAAAAATGAAATTAACTTTCTCATTAAATATTTTGATTGCTATTTAAGTGATTCTCTCACCTTTCTACGTAACCCTTGAGTGACTAAATCGTAAGATAAATCAATCAACTCATAAAACAATTCATCCGGTACGTTTCCATCCGTAGAGACTGAATTCCAATGTGTTTTATTCATATGGTAACCTGGCTTAATCCCTTCATACTCCTCCCGAAGATCGATGGCGTATTGAGGATTGCATTTTAAGTTTACAAACTCAAAATTCTCCATGTTGGTGAGCGTAAACATTTTCCCGTTGACTTTAAACACAAGCGTTTTTTCATCAAAAGGTAATGCTTCTGTTACTGCACTTTTTGAAAGGCAATAATCTCTAAATTCTTCGATATTCATTATAAAAGTGGTACTTTTTTGGAGCTTTTTATGGTCGATAAGATTACGTTAGATTTCAACTGACCTATAACCTCAATGCGACTAATTTTTTCGTTTATTAAAACATCTAAACCACGAACATCTTTCACGATTACTCGCAATAAATAATCATAATCACCGGTAACTTGAACGCATTCAACTACCTCTTCAATTTGTTGAATTTGAGAGCTGAATTTTTGCATCGCATTTTCAATTTGACGCGCCAAGGTCACTTGAATAGAAACACTCAAATCATAGCCTAGTTTGGTCGCATCCACTTCTGCATGATAGCTTTTTAAAATCTTAGCTTTTTCTAACTTTCTAACTCTCTCTAAGGTTGGTGCTGGTGAAAGTCCAATCAAATTAGATAAATGAAGATTAGTAATACGTCCGTTTTCTTGAAGAACATCAAGAATTTTTTTGTCTATGGAGTCTATGGAATATTCTGTGGCCATAATGTATATATTTAGTTAGTTGCTAATGTCATTTTATGTAAAATTGGTCGAGATGGTGTCGCATCATTTTCAATTGGTGCGGTTTGTAAATTCATAAAATAAGTTCCGTCTTTTACCGTATCGTTTACAAAAACAAACTCGGTTATAGTACAGTGCAACCTATCGGTACCTGGGAACCCCCAAAATGCCTTATGCGCTAACAATTCACCACCATCTTCTTCTCTATCAACTGATGGCGTGTCAATTAATAAATGCTCTACTCCAATTTCTCTCAACCATTCTGCCGCTTCCCAATTCAAGTAGGTTGGATTGGTATGCGAATAGTTGGCTATTAATTTATCCATCTTATTAGGCAACGTACGAATCACAATAGCTTCTGGACGTGTACCCGATAATAAGTGTACTAAATCATCTTTTTCAATTACTAAATCACCCTTAACCTCTTTTGGAGTAACGCTGACCAATTCTGTAACGAAATAATGCTTTTTCAAATTTTCATTTACAGAGTGAATAACCTCGCTGATATGACCCATACACTCGGTATGCGTAATATGTGCATGCGGATTAAAACTTATGTTTCTGAAATTCACGGAGCTTCCTTGAGCGACTTCCCCAATAAAGGTTCCATCTACTACCGGATTTATTTCTGGAGAGTCTAAATACCAAGCTTTAACCCCAATTTTTGAGTTACTCATGGGTATAGAGATATCGTGGTATGAATTTAAATCAACCGTATACTTGTCTGCTCTATGTTGAAATGAAATTTGCAAGCGCAAAGATTTTAGTTCTGCAAAATATAATTTTTTAATCAACCACGAACAAATCCGATGATATTTTATCTGCTAAAAACTTCCCTGCCTTTGATAATACTAGGAAATCATCTACTTCTAAAACATGTTTTGATTGTAAATATGGCTTAACCAATAAATTAAGATTATTTTGAAAAGACGTCCCAAATAGCTCTTTTATTTGGTTTTTATCAATTCCCCATTTCGTTCTTAATCGGGTTAAGATATACTCATTGTATTTATCATTTACGCTAAGCTCCTCTATTTCAGCAGGCACCTCATTATTTTGTAATTTACTTACATATTTCATGTTTGAAGATGCGTTCCATTGACGTTCAAGTCCGTTAAACGAATGCGCTGAAGGCCCTATACCTACATATTTTTCACCAAACCAATAGGCCGTGTTGTGTTGTGAATAATAATTCGGTTTTCCAAAATTTGAGATCTCATAATGGTCAAAACCTCTTTCCGAAGTTTGGGTAATAAGCGCCTCAAATTGTGCATTGTAACTTTCTTCTTTCGCTACACTGAGCTGCTTACTTTTCACCAAATGGCCAAGATGAGTTTGTGGTTCAATGGTTAATCCGTAAGCCGATAAATGCGGTAAGTCTAAATCAAAAAATTGTTGCAAGTTTGACTTCCACTGCTCCATGGTCATAGAAGGAATTCCATAAATTAGATCCATGGTGATATTCGTAATGCCTACCTCTTTAGCTAATGTAAGACCTTCAATAGCTTGGGCTTGATTGTGAGCGCGGTTCATCCATTTTAAATGGTCATCAAAGAAAGATTGCACGCCAACACTTAACCTATTTATCCCGGCTTTTTTCCAAGCAGTAATATTTTCAAGCGTTAAATCATCTGGATTGGCTTCTAACGAAATCTCTGCGTTTGGTGAAACTTCATGCAAGTTCCGCGCTTTGGCTATTAGCTCTGCAATGAAATGATTTGGAATAGCAGATGGCGTTCCTCCGCCAAAATAAATGGTGTTCACTTTGGCTCCATCTAAATATTCAGATTGAAGCTGAAGCTCCTTTTTCATAGCTATAATTAGCTCTTCAATATTTCTGAAATTTGTAGAAAAATGAAAGTCGCAATAATGACACGCTTGCTTGCAAAAAGGAATATGAAAATAAATACCAGCCATGAGAGGAATAAAACTTAGGCTGCGAACGTACTATTAAAATGAAAATAGGAGGCTATAAAAAAAGCGTAATGAACTATTGTTTCAACTCAATTCTAAAGGTTGTTCCTTTGCCTATTTCACTAGATTTCACCCAAATTTTCCCGTTGTGATAGTCTTTGACAATTCTTTTTGAAAGTGATAAGCCAAGTCCCCAGCCTCTTTCTTTCGAAGTAAAACCAGGCTGAAAAACTTCATCTCGTTTATTAAACGGAATCCCTTTACCGGTATCAGAAACCTCTATAATAGTTTTGCCTGCCTCACATAAGACTTCTATGGTTAACTGCCCTTTACCTTGCATGGCATCAATTCCGTTTTTACACAAATTTTCAATTACCCAGTGAAACAAAGGCTCATTCAATGGTGAAATCGTGTGCTCATTATTAAAGCCTTTTAAGTCGATAAATACCTTACGAGGGCTTCGCGTACGGAAATACGTTAAGAACTTCTCTAACGACTCATACACATTAGTAGGTATCAGTTTTGGTTTAGCACCAATTTTTGAGAAACGATCGGTAATCATATTCAAACGATCTACATCTTTTTCCATTTCTAAAATAATGCTCTCGTCAATCTTTTTCATTCTTAAAACTTCCACCCATCCCATTAACGATGACAGTGGAGTTCCGAGTTGGTGAGCCGTTTCTTTTGCCATACCTACCCACACATTGTTTTGTTCTGAGCGTTTGAAAATACTAAAAAGCCAATACCCTAGAAGGACAAATAGCATTACCACCACCGTTTGAACAATGGAATAATACTTTAATTTTTTCAACAAATCAGAATCTCCATAATAGATGTAGTTAATCTCATTCGCATCTAAATCAACCGCTATGGGATCATTATCAATACTTAAAACGGTAAGCGCATGTTTTAGTTTTTCTGGACTATCAATAATCTTAGCATCAACTCTATTTAGAGCCACCACCGAGTCCCCACTTAGGTAAATTACAGGGGTAGAAGCGGCCATAGACACAATCTCATCTACAAATCTATCCTGAATATCACTAAAGGTAGTTCTTAAATCTTCTAATATCCGAGAGTCTTTATAGTACAGATAGATGTACTCATCATCAAAGTAATTAATTGGAATTAAATCCCCATCTTCTTTCATTACGCGCAGCATGGAATCCAGAATTACGGCATTTAAGCTATCCTTTAAAACACCTTCTGCGCCAGTCAATCCATATTCATAATTTACCCCATCAACATTTCTAGAACTTGTAATTATGCCTTCTTGAGAGGTTAAAATAATGGGAATGGTATGATTGCCTTCAATGATTTCAATAGCTAAATTCCCTACTGAATTCGAGCCTTCTCTAGACGATAAGGTTTCCGTGGCTTGCGCCCAAAGTTTTATTTTTTGCTTCTCTACATCCGAAAGCTCTTCAAACAGTTTTTTCGCCTTAACTAGTCGGCTTGCTTTACCCTCAATTGCGCCCGCCCAAAGCTCTACCTTTTTACGTTCTTCCTTTGATAATTCTGATACTAGCCTACTAGAATAAAAAAAAGAAACACCAATAATTACGAGTGCTGCAATCACCAAAACTCTTTTCCAAAGAGATTTACGCGAATAAAAATTGCTATTATTAACCAGTGTACCCATAATTTAAAGCTTCATTAAAAGCCGAAATAAAAAAAAGGATCTGTAGTGGATGATTTTAATAATCATCATCCTCAAAATCCCACTCTTCAAAGTTAGCTTCTTTTTTCTTTTTCTTTTTGCCTTTCTTTTTTAGAATTTTCCCGAAAATAGATGAATCTGCGCTAGTAGCAACCGTATCAGCGCCTATTAATACCGTTGAATCCGTGGATAACGTATCAGAAAATTCTCCTAAATCAATATCAAACTCAAAAGTTTCCGACTCTTCTTGTACTACAATTGAAGTATCATTTTTAAAGAATCCAAGTTCTTCTTTTAGGATGGACTTAGCCACATTCATTTCTTCCGACACCTTTGTGTTTTTATGTTTCTTAGACCCATTTTTATCTAAGTCCACTTCAACCTCCCCGTTTTTGGTATACACATGAAGAAAAATCATACGTTTCCCATCCTTACCATCTTCAATAAACCCATACTCACTTGTAATAGGTTCATTTTTACTTAAAACATTATTCAAGTTGAAGTTCATATAATAATCAATCTTATTATCAAACGAATGGGTTCCTTGTACGCTTATGGCTAAGGCCGAAGAATGAATTTCCATTCTTGGAATGGTTATCAAGCTGTTTTTAATGGTTAAGTGATTACTAATAGTATCAAATTTAATGTGATGTAACCGTTTCTCAAACTGGTCAAGATTCACGAAAAGGGCAATTACCTTATTGCTTTCAATTTCTTTAGGTATATCATACAACAACTTGTACTCTATCAATTCTCCCTTTAGCAGCATCACATCGCCTTCAACAGAAATAGAAGGTTGATTAACTCTAAACCCTTTATCCGAAATAAAGTTGAAATCCAAATGACTATTTAAAGACCCTTTAATTTGTTCACTTTTTAAAGAGGTTTGTCCGAAGTTATTAAACGTTTCCATCAACAGTTTTACATTCACATTCTTAGTACTAAAGTTACCTACATATGTGATTTGATTCCATTTTTCTACCATTTCAAAATCAGCTAATACTTCTCCTTCAAATCCAGAAAAACGAGCGTGTCTTAACGCTATTGAATTATGTCCGAAATTTACATACGTTTTCACATTAGTCAAAACCAGTTTATCATTCTTAAACTCTCCCACACCTACGAGCCCTCTAAAAGTGATTTGTTTTGGGAAGGAAAACTCCGTTTCCTCTTTCTGCTCTTTTTCCGAAGGAACCGTCCAATCTGCCACATCAAGTCTTTCTGTTGTTATATCACCCTCGATATCTAGGCTTTTGGATTTACCCAAAATGAAACGAAGCCAATTAGCCACTTTTACCTTTCCTTTTGTAGATGAACCCGCAACCATACCATTAAAGTTTTCGAATATGGCTACATTTTGATTTAGTTTAATAGCAGCGCTAATATTTTTTAATTCGGGTACGTTCAAAATACTAAAACCTCCATTTTCAAGAGCTAAATCCGCAGTCCCTCTAATCGTTTTAACATCATTAGCTATAATGGAATCCATTTCTTGAATAGACCCTTGCATATTGATATTGAACCCCAATTCTCCCCACATCCCAAAATTTTCTCCTAGTGCAGCTAATTTGGAAACTTCCAATAAATCAGCCTTTCCTTTAGCGACTATTTTAAAGTTTGGATGCCTCAAGTTTGTAATAGTAATGGAACCAACTGCTTTAGCCTCATTAGTAGTCATTGTAAAATCAGGAACCCTAATTTTTGTAGTTACCGGTGCCGCTTTTGACCCTAAATCAAATGAGCCCTTTGCTTTAGAAACCTTTACTGAAACTCCCGTTTCAATGTATTTCAACTGGCCATTTGAAATAGTGAAATCACCCGTAATAGTTGGGTTTTTAGCATTCTCCTTTCGCTCAACATCAATGAAAACAGCTATATCTCCACCCAACTCATAAGCCTTAATAAACGCAATATGCTTTGCTGGGATAAGTGATTCTATTTGCGCTAAATCTAAGCTCTTAGCTTCAAAAGTATAGTGAGAATTTCCAGGCTCCGTTTTCCCTTTTACATCAAATTTAAACTCATTTCTTAAGGTAATATACCCTCTAGAAACTTGAACCGCTCCGGTTTCCAAATTTATTTCCACGCCTACATCTAGTGCTGTCGATTCATTTTCTAAATAGGACGTTCCATCCAGTACAAGGGCTTTTACATTCGCTGAACCGTATAGCGCTGTACTGATTTTTTTATCTGTAAAAGAACCCTTAGAAATAATATTTGGGAAGTAGAATGCGTATTTATCTTTTGAATTAAAGTCACGGAATCCGACTTCACAATTCACTAAATTCACTCGTTCTAAATCAAATTTAAAATTGGAAGAAACATTACTATCTGATTTGATTACCAAATAATTTTCTTGTCCTCTTGTATTGATTTCTAAATTTAAAAACCCTTCTTCTGCTTGAATTCTATTCAACACATAACTTCCAGTAAGTATTTCAAACACGTTGAAGGAAAGCGAAAATCGCTGAAAAGAAAATAATGTATCAGGATTACTCGTGAAATTTCTTGATTCAAACCCTACCACATCGCTAAGGTTAATGGTAGCTAATGGGAAGTGAGATATTAGAGATAGCTCTATTTTATCGGCTTTAATTTTTGCGTTAAGTTGCTTATTAAGCTCGGTTTGAACCGAACCAATAACCTCCTCTTGGTATATAAAACCAAAAACCACCAAAATTGAGAACAATGAAGTTCCAATAATGGTGGTATATATTATTAGTTTTTTTACGATTCGCATTCAGCGATAACGATACTAGAAAGTAGTTATTATATTAATTACTCTTTAACATTTTCAAACTTCCTACTTCTAATGGATCTAAGAAACGAAATTTACCTCTTCCTAATTTCTTTTTTGTGATTGATGCAAAAGAAATACGTTCTAAAGAGACTACTCTGTAACCCATTGATTCAAAAATTCTACGAATCACACGATTTCTACCTGAGTGCAATTCTAAACGAACACTATCTCTAACACCTGCTTTGTAAAAGTCAGCACTATCTGCTTTAACTATTCCATCAGCAAGTTCAATACCGTCAGTAACTCTTTTCAAATCTTCTGGAGAAACTTCCTTATTCAATTTTACGTTATACACTTTGGTAACTCCAAAAGAAGGATGTGTTAGCTTAGTCGCCATTTCACCATCATTGGTTAAAATCAAAACACCAGTAGTATAACGATCCAAACGTCCTACAGGGTAGATACGCTCTTTACATGCATTTTTAACGATATCAATTACGGTTCTACGTCCTTGCGGATCATCTAAAGTCGTAATACAATCTTTTGGCTTGTTCAAAAGAACATAAACCATACGTTCTGGCTTTAATTCTTCTTCTGCTAATTTAACAACATCTCCCACCATTACTCTTGTACCAAGAGTGTTTACTGGTTTATCGTTAATGGTAACAATACCTGCAGCAATTAACTTGTCAGCTTCACGTCTTGAACAAATACCCGCATTCGCTAAATATTTATTTAAACGTTCTCCTTTCTCTTCGTTAAAAACACGTTCTATACCTTGAGCTTTAGGAATAAAGCTTTGTTTTCTACGTGGTTTGTAACCTTCCTTTCGGTAGTGAGAATATCCGTTTTTGTCAATTTTGGTATAGGATCTAGAATCTTCTTGTTCACTATTACCAGATGACATAGAGTTTCCATCAACACCACTGTCACTTTCGTTAAAATCTTGGCTAATTCTTACTCTTCTTCTTCGGCCTCCAGCTGGAGCGCCACCTTCGTTTTCTGTACTATTAAAATCGTCCCGACTCATAATTCAAAAATTTATTTATATGTTAATTTAAGCGCGCAATAATACATTTAATTTTTCATATGTATGCGCAACATTTGTTTCATTTATGTCATAAATATATTCTGTAACTAAACTCTCCACTGACTTTCTTCCTATAAATAGGTACGGGCCACCCGCAGTAAAAAATTCAGGCTGACTACAATTAGTAGATTCTGTATAGACTTTTGTCATATACCCAGGGATTATATAAACCAATTCCTCCTCTTTACTACAACTCGTTGCAACAATTACGGCTACTAGAAAAAGTATTTTTTTCATCAGGTAAATTTCTATGAAATCCTCACCACAATGGGGTAAAGGCTTCTTTAATATGGTTAATTATCTCTTCATTACGATTAATAATTATCCCAAATATATCAAATCTACCTTCGTTATCCAAGTCATTTTCAATTAAATAGTGATTGGCAACCTTAATTATTCGTTTTTGTTTAGCCATGGAAACAGACTCTTCTGGCTCCCCCAAGAAATTGCTTGTTCGCGTTTTTACTTCTACAAAAACAATTATTCCATCTTTTGTAGCGATAATATCCACTTCATCTCTTTTAAACCTGAAATTTTTCTCTAAAATCTGATAGCCTATATTTACCAAATATTTAGTCGCCATTTCTTCTCCTACTTTACCGAGTTCATTATGTTCTGCCATTCCCCATTAGTTTAAGCACTCCTCCCGTACTGGAAACCTTTAAATTGTAGGCATAACCTAACACAAGAGTTTGATTATCTATTTCATGACCTACCGGAAAATTAAACGCAATAGGAAATGAATAGTCTTTGGTAATTTCCAGAACCAACTCCTCAATAGATTTTCCAAAAGTTTCCATACTTCCTTTCATATCTGTTAATCCACCTACCGCAAGCCCAATTAAACCATCTATTTTCCCAGCCTTTTTCAAACTCCATAGCATACGATCAAATTTATACGCATCCTCTGAAATTTCTTCTATAAATAAGATTTTACCCTTCGTATCAATATCCAAGTTAGTACCAAGTAAACTTTCCATGATGGCTAAATTACCTCCGACCAATACGCCTTCTGCTTCGCCAAATTTATTTTCAATACTGGATGGCGCCTTAATTTCCATTGGATTACCAAACAAAGCATTCTTTAAGGTTAAAACGGACATACTATCATCCGTTAACCGATCTAAGAACAAAATAGCAAACGCATGTAAGGAAGGCAGATTAAGCACTTGATGCAACATATTATGAAAAATAGTAATATCACTAAAACCCACCAACCATTTTGGATTTTTCCTAAATTGAGAATAATCTACCTCATCCACAACGCGTATAGAACCATACCCGCCACGAGAGCAAATTATCGCTTTTGCGGTAGGATGATTTAAAGCCCATTGCATATCTGCCGCACGTTCTTCATCCGTACCAGAAAAATATTCATGGGTACCTAATGCGTTTTCACCTACCTCCACATTCAACCCCCAACGCGTAAATAATTCTATGGCTAAATGAATAAATTTTTCTTCAATGGCTTTTGCAGGTGAGACTATCAGTACAGTATCACCGGTATTCAAGTAAGGAATGGTTTGTATCATTTATATAGAATTTCAACAAATATAAAGGGTTGCTTTCACAAAATCACCACCAAATTAAGAAAGTAAAACCCCGCTAAAACCTCCTGTTTAAACCCTAAATTTCATAAATAACAATCTGATACTCAAAAAACTTTGCGATTTTAAAAAAGATTGTACATTTGCAGCCCACTTTTGGGGTTATACTTTTATTGCAGACATGAATAAATTAGAAGGATATCTGAAACAATTTGTTATACAGTTTTCCGGCTTAAAAACAGGTCTTCACGAGTATGAGTTCGAATTAGTGGATTTGTTCTTTGAACAGTACAACATTGAAGATGTTACTGGTGGCAATGTTCACGTTGATTTCTCTTTACTTAAAAGAGACTCAATGATGGAGCTTAATTTTAAGTTTAATGGCACACTTATCACTTCTTGTGATAGGTGTTTAGATTCAATGAATCTACCTATCGAAGGAGATAGAGAGCTAATGATTAAGTTTGGGGATGTTACGAGTGATGAAAATGATGAGCTTCTAGTTTTAGGCTATGAAGTGTATCAAATTGACATTGCACCTTATATATATGAGTTTATCACGTTAGAATTTCCGTTAAGGAAAGTACATGATGAAAGCGAATGTAACCAGGATGTAATTGATAGGCTTTCGCCTGAAGTGATTGAACAGCAAGAAGAGAATGAATCCTCAAATATGTGGGATAAATTAAAAGAATTAAAGTAAGAATTAAAGATTAAAACGAGATATTATGGCACATCCTAAACGGAAAATTTCCAAAACTAGAAGAGACAAAAGAAGAACGCACATTAACGCAGAGATGCCTACAATTGCAATTGATTCAACTACTGGACAACCGCATTTGTTTCACCGTGCACACTGGTTTGAAGGAAAACTTTACTACAAAGGAAAAGTAGTGATGGAAAAAGAAACCATGGCATAATTCTTTAAAAAAGAATTTTATCAAAGACCAACATTCATGTTGGTCTTTTTTTGTTTTAGGCCATTTTAATAGTATGCATACCTAATAAATGAAGGTTTTTAACATAAATCTCATAGCAATATGGGGATAAAACATTTTTTACTATGGGTGTTTTAAATACTTTCGTCAAAGTAACATGCTTTCTATGTTTAGGCATCTAATTTATCATTTGAAATGAGTAAAATTACCGCAGCAATAACAGGTGTTCAAGGATTTGTTCCTGATTACGTTTTGACAAACAAAGAGTTAGAGACTATGGTGGATACCACCAGTGACTGGATTGTTTCAAGAACAGGAATTGAAGAAAGGCATATTTTAAAAGGTGAGAATCAAGGACCAAGTGATATGGCAGCTCCGGCAGTGATTGAACTCTTGAAAAAAACCAATACAAAAACAGACGAAGTTGATTTACTCATTTTTGCCACTGTAACGGCAGACATGATTTTCCCAGCAGCAGCTAATTTAACCATGCATAAAGCAGGAATCACTAGTGGTTTTGGTTATGATATTAATGCGGCTTGTTCTGGTTTACTTTACTCTTTAGCAACCGCTTCAAAATTTATTGAATCCGGACAATACAAAAAAGTAATTGTTTGTGGGTTTGATAAAATGTCGTCTATTGTTGATTATACCGACAGAACTACTTGTGTGATTTTTGGTGATGGTGGAGGAGCAATTATGCTAGAGCCTAACACCGATGGATTAGGAATTCAAGATTCTATTTTAGAAAGTGATGGGTCTGGATGGAAACATTTACACCAAAAAGCAGGCGGATCGGCCAATCCACCTACGCATGAAACTATTGACGCGCGTCAGCACTATGTATATCAAGAAGGTCAACCTGTTTTTAAATGGGCTGTTTCTAAAATGGCTGATGTTTCAAAAGAGATTATGGACCGAAATAATTTAACCGCGGATGATGTAGCGTACTTAGTACCGCACCAAGCAAACCTGCGTATTATTGAGGCTACACGAAGAAGAATGGAGGTTGAACCAGAAAAGGTGATGATCAATATTCAAAAATTTGGTAACACCACTTCAGGTACTATTCCTTTATGTTTATGGGAATGGGAACCTAAATTGAAAAAAGGTGACAATCTTATTCTAGCTGCCTTTGGTGGTGGTTTCACATGGGGATCCATTTATTTGAAATGGGCTTACGATACCAAATAATCAAAATCAAAATAAATTAGTTGGATAGAATAATGGTAGAATGAGTTAAATTTCTACTTTTATCTTTCCTTTTATAAATTGAAAATAAAAACTTTAGATTATGGATATAGATAAAATCCAAGCGCTAATTAAGTTCGTATCGAAACAAGGTGTTTCAGAAGTTGAGCTTGAAACTGAAGACTTTAAAATCACGATAAAATCGGATAAAATCAGACCAGTTGAGCCACAAATGATTCAAGCTCAAATGCCAATGATGCAACCGATGGCAGCTCCAATGGTCGCTCCTGTAGCTGCACCAGTAGCCGAAGCAGCTCCTGCAAAAGCAGCAGCGCCAAAAGAAAATTCAAATTACATCACGGTAAAATCTCCAATGATTGGAACTTTTTATAGAGCCGCTGGACCAGACAAACCAATGTTTGTGGAAGTTGGAGACACTATTAAATCAGGATCCGTTACGTGTATTATTGAAGCAATGAAATTATTCAACGAAATTGAATCTGAGGTTTCAGGTAAAGTCGTTAAAATTCTTATAGATGATGCTTCTCCTGTAGAATATGATCAACCATTATTTTTAGTTGATCCATCATAATTATTCACCCTTAAATCTAAATATATGTTTGGATTAGGTAAGTCTGAAGAACACAAAAGTCAAATGTTTAAAAAGATTCTAATTGCCAATAGAGGTGAAATTGCATTGCGTATAATTCGCACATGTAAAGAAATGGGAATAAAAACCGTAGCGGTTTACTCTCAAGCTGATGCTGAAAGTTTACCCGTTCGTTTTGCCGATGAAGCCGTTTGTATTGGTCCTAATAGTAGTGCAGAATCTTATTTGAAGATTCCAAATATTATGGCCGCTTGTGAAATCACAAATGCAGATGCGATCCATCCTGGTTATGGGTTTCTATCTGAAAACTCTAAGTTTTCAAAAATTTGTGAAGAACACAATATTAAGTTTATTGGCGCATCTTCAGAAATGATTGATGGCATGGGCGATAAAGCGAACGCTAAAGCAACCATGTTAAAAGCTGGAGTACCTTGTATTCCTGGATCTAAAGGGTTATTAAAAAACCTTGCAGATGCCAAAAAAGAAGCTTTAAAAGCCAAATACCCCGTAATGCTTAAAGCTACCGCTGGTGGTGGTGGTAAAGGAATGCGTTTGGTTTGGAAAGAAGAAGATTTAGAAGCGTCATTAGATGCGGCTATGAACGAAGCAATGATCAACTTCGGAGATGATAGAATGTATTTGGAAAAATTCATTGAAGAACCACACCACATCGAAATCCAAATTGCTGGAGATCGTTTTGGAAAAGCATGTCATTTATCTGAAAGAGATTGTTCTATTCAAAGACGTCACCAAAAATTAGTAGAAGAAACTCCATCTCCATTTATTGACGCAAAAATGCGTGAGAAAATGGGAAAAGCAGCTATTAAAGCTGCCGAGGCTATTGCTTACGAAGGTGTAGGTACGGTAGAGTTCTTAGTAGATAAAAACCATGAGTTTTACTTCATGGAAATGAATACACGTATTCAAGTAGAGCATACCATTACAGAAGAAGTTGTTCACCATGATTTAATTAAAGAACAAATTAAATTAGCGGCTGGAGAACCTATTTCAGGTAAAAATTATTACCCTCAAATGCATGCCATTGAGTGTAGAATTAATGCCGAGGATCCATATGCAAACTTCCGCCCTAGTCCGGGTAAAGTAACTTCATATCATGCGCCAGGTGGACATGGAATTAGAATTGATACACACGTATATTCTGGTTACACAATTCCTCCTTACTATGATTCTATGGTAGCTAAATTGATTGCTGTTGCACAAACACGTGAAGAAGCCATCGAAAAAATGCAAAGAGCTTTAGATGAATACATTATTGAGGGTGTAAAAACCACCATTCCGTTTCATCAAAAATTAATGAAAAACGAACAGTTTAGAAAAGGGGTATTTACTACTGCTTTCTTAGACGAATGGGATTTTACGAAAGATTAAATTTCCATCCATATAATATTTCAAAAGGCTTCCAATACGGAAGCCTTTTTTTATGCTCTTATTTCTTTACTTTTGGAGAGTATATTTCATAACCAAGACTCTACGTAATGAAAAACATTGTAATTCTATTAATACCTGCTTTTGTATTATTAAACTCTTGTACCAAAGAAGAATGCAAATTTGACTACCCAAATTATGTTTTCGAAATTCCATCTTCCTTTTCTCCACAAAAGGAAACCTACAAAATTGGCGATACTATTATTATTGAATCCACATTTCCCAACTCGGTTTACGACAGAAGTACGCAAAGAAACTATGTTTTGAAAAACTTTAAGTTTTTTCCAGAGTTCACTATTATTAAAATCTCTAATAAAATTTCAGATAGAGCTGCCTTTTTTATGTTTGATGTTATCATTGAGCCTCAATATAATATTACTTATTTCTATGGCTCAGCTTCAAAAGTACTAAGTTACTATGGCCAGTTTTTAAACGAAATTTCTAGTTATAACTTAAAGCTAAGTATTGTACCGAAAGATACTGGCCTATTCGTTTTTCATCACAGCTCCTCCATTGATTGGGATGGTATTGGTGACCAAGAACAAGAATTTGAAGGGAAATGTGATAAGAAAGGACTTAAGGTATTTGTTAATATGAATGAAAACAACGAAAACAACATTAACTTATTAATTCAAAGCCCTGATGAACACTATAATACTTGGGTATTAGAAAAGCCTGTAGATAGATTTCACTCATTAGGAGGCTACGCCTTTTACGTAAAATAAAAATCACACTTATTAAAAGACTTCCATTACGGGAGCCTTTTTTTATGCCTATTCCTTCTGTTAATTTTACCAAAGCACTTCTTAGGCCAGTCCATTAAAACAGCTGTATATCAACAAATAGAATAATTCTTTAATTAAATAATAAAACGTTAAATTCGTAACCTGTTCTTAATAACAAGACTATTCATGGATATTCAAGCACGTAAAATAGAATTCGTTCAAGAATTTTTAAAGCTTCAGAGCGAAGAAATCATTACTCACCTAGAAAGTTTTCTTAAGCTCGAAAAAGAAATATCAATTGAGCCGATGACCACAAAAGAACTAAACAGTCGTATTGATAAATCAGAATTGGATTTTGAAAACGGCAAGTTCAAAAGTAACTCTGAGCTACTGTCCAAGTATTAGAAATGGAATTAAAAGTAATTTGGTCAGAATTCGCTGAAGACAAACTGGACGAAATATTTGAATATTATTTTGAAAACGTAAGTGAATTAACCGCCAAAAAAATTGCGAATAACATCCTTACCCATACCGATAAATTAAGTCATTCCCCATTTATTGGTGAAATAGAAGATATACTCCGCGAACGAAAACTAGAATATAGATATCTAATCTACACCAACTATAAAATAATTTATACGGTAGATATTCCACTCAAATTGGTTAAGATATCCGACATATTTGATAGCAGACAAAACCCAATAAAAATTAATCGACTAAAATAGAATCTAGGCAAGACACGCCTAAACACTTAATTTCAATTAAACACTTCAAAAGGCTTCCAATACGGAAGCCTTTTTTTGTTCAATAAATCTAAAAACTAACCCCCAAAACCGACCTCCTTCTATTTTACTTTTTCTTAATTTGTAACATATAAAAAACCAAGGGGATTATGAATGTATTAGTTATTGGGTCAGGAGGAAGAGAACATGCTATTTCATGGAAATTAGCACAAAGTAAAAAGGTAGATAATCTATTTATAGCCCCTGGAAATGCTGGTACAGCTGCTGTAGGAACCAACCTTGAAATTGGTGTTAATGATTTTGAAGGCATTAAAAAAGCGGCATTAGCACATCAAATAGAAATGATTGTTGTTGGCCCAGAGGATCCATTAGTAAATGGTATTCGTGATTTCTTTGAAGCAGATGTATCCCTTTCGCATATCTCGATTATTGGACCAAATGCTATGGGCGCCAAGCTAGAAGGTAGCAAAGAGTATTCTAAAGAGTTTATGATGCGTCACAACATCCCTACGGCTAAATACGCATCCTTTACCAAAGACAATATTGACGATGGCTACAAATTTTTAGAAAGCTTAAAACCACCTTACGTTTTGAAAGCGGATGGTTTAGCAGCCGGAAAAGGTGTTCTTATTCTAGAAGATTTAGGAATTGCCAAATTAGAGCTAGAAGCCATGTTAGCCAACGCCAAATTTGGAATAGCAAGTAGAAAAGTAGTTATTGAAGAATTCCTTACCGGAATTGAGCTTTCTGTTTTTGTACTTACCGATGGTAAATCATATAAAATTTTACCAGAAGCAAAAGATTACAAACGCATTGATGAAGGCGATATAGGACTGAATACTGGAGGAATGGGAGCTATTTCACCCGTTCCTTTTGCACATGATGGTTTCCTTCAAAAAGTAGAAGAGCAAGTAGTGAAACCAACCATTGACGGTTTAAACAAAGAGGGTTTTGATTACAAAGGGTTCGTGTTTATTGGCTTAATGAATCAAGACGGTGAACCCCAAGTAGTAGAATACAATGTAAGAATGGGTGATCCAGAAACAGAAGCTGTAATACCAAGAATAAAATCTGATTTAATGGATTTGTTTGAAGGTGTAGCGAATGGCAACCTATCTGAAAAAGAATTTGAAATTGACGAAAGAACCGCAGCTACTGTAGTTATGGTTTCAGGTGGCTATCCAGAAAATTACGAAAAAGGAAAAATAGTTAACGGCTTAAATAATACCGATTCTTTGGTATTTCACTCCGGTACAAAACAAGAAAATAGTAATGTATTAACTAATGGCGGTAGAGTATTTGCCGTTACAGGATTAGCCTCTACGCAAAAAGAAGCGTTAGAAGCAGCGTATAATAATGTAGAGAAAATTAAGTTCGATAAAGCTAATTACCGAACTGATATTGGATTTGACTTAAAATAAAAGAACTAAGGAGGATTATTTTAATTCTCCGCTTTCTTTCATTTCAACAGAATTGTATTTAAACTGCATTACCAACCAACCAGCAAGAAAAGCTGCTATAGTAACGATAAATACCCAGTTTACAAGACCAGAATTTTCACCGAAAAGTTTAAATGTCTCTGTAAATATGTCGCCTACTCCGTACCAAAAATCACTTGAATTCATATCTAAAACTTTAATTTCAGCAAATTTATAATTAATTCAATATGTTGCTACAAATATTTAAGACAAGTCAACCATTATCTTGGATTTTAATTATTACGATAATTATCATTTTACGGGCTGTCTTATTTTTTACCGTCAATATTCAATTACACCCTATTGAAAACGAAACCATTACTAGTGGTTTCACATTGCAATTTGCCAATTCAATTCCTTGGCTCTCTCATTTAGTCTCCACATTAATAATTCTGTTTTCTGGATTATTTTTTAATAAAATAGCACAAAACATAAATATCCTTAAAGGCATTCATTATTTACTCTTTCTATTCTTTGGAATCTTTATTTCATTTAATCCCGAAAATCTACTACTAACACCATTCGTTATTTCGGTGCCCTTTTCCCTTTTTAGTTTAAACTTAATTTTAAGTCAACCCAAAGGAAGTGTTTCTCTCGCAAGTCTATTTAACGCCTCATTTTTCATCGGACTTGGAACACTCATTTATTTTCCGTCAATAGCTTTATTCCCTATTTTAATGATTAGCCTGTTTTATTTAAACCAACCAAAATGGCGCTACTTTTTGGTGGCTTCTATTGGCTTTTTAACTCCTTGGCTTTTTAATGATGCTATTCTCTTTTCGTTTTCGGTTGATCAAGCGTTAATATTTTCCAGCTGGTCCACTAATTTCACTGCATTTCAAGTATCTAATTACTTTCCTTTTTATGCCTCATTATTACTGTTCGGACTTATTCTTTTTCAGTCGTACTTTTATATAAGAGTGACGTCAAATTCCATAATTAAAATAAGAAAAACACTCTTTTTAATTTTAGTGTATTTGATAGTAGGAACCGTTTTTAACGGGTTCATCTATACCCATTCTATGAATTTACTCAACCTGATTCTATTTCCAGTCGCTATTCTTTTTACGGTAATTCACCTAGAAATTAAAAAATGGTGGTTAAGGGATTTACTGTTCTTAATTCTACTGGTAAATTTTAGTCTGAGTTATTTATACCTGTAACTCAATAACCCAATTCCACCTTTTCTAATTCTGATACTGGACTCGTTTTCATCCATAAAACATATCCAAATTTGAATACCACGCTAGAGGAGTTGCTTAGCTTTTAATAAATACTCCCAAACATTTTAACAAACATACCATCCAAAACATAAAGTTTTTGTTTTTTTGCTTCCTTCAATCAAGCAATAGAGTAATGGAAGAGAAAGTTATTTTAGTAGATAGAAATGACCAACAAATTGGTCTAATGAATAAGATGGAGGCGCATGAAAAGGCGCAATTACATCGTGCATTCTCCATTTTTGTTTTCAATAAAAAAGGAGAATTACTTATTCAACAAAGAGCCCATTCTAAATACCATTCTGCTGGCGAATGGGCAAACACCTGTTGTAGTCACCAACGTGACGGAGAAACCACATTAGATGCGGCACACCGCAGGCTTATGGAAGAAATGGGGTTTGACGTTGCATTATCAGAGGTTTTCAATTTCACCTACAAACAAGCTTTCGGAAACGGATTAACAGAGCACGAACTTGATCATGTTCTTTTTGGAGAATATGAAGGGGAACCTGAAATGAACCCGGAAGAAGTAGCCGATTGGAAGTACATCTCTTTAGCCGATTTAAACACCGATATTGAAAACAACCCCTCACACTATACTATTTGGTTGAAAATTGCTTTAAAAGAAGTTGAATCTCACCTTAAATCTCCGTCTAAATGAAAGTTCAAGTAAAAAGAAAAGCGCATTTTAATGCTGCACACCGCTTGTACAATCCCAATTGGACACCAGAGAAAAACGAGGAAGTTTTTGGTTTATGTAACAACGCAAATTTTCATGGTCATAACTACAATATCATCGTTTCTGTTATTGGAGAAGTAAACCCGGATACGGGATACGTAATTGACATGAAGATTTTGAAACAAATAATAAAAACTCAAGTTACGCTCAAGTTAGATCATAAAAATCTTAACCTAGATGTACCTGAGTTTAAAAACACTATTCCAACGGCTGAAAATATTGCGATTGTTTGTTACGATTTAATTAATAAGGTTTTACCCGGAGGATTAGAATTGCAAATCACTCTTTTTGAAACAGAAAGAAACTCAGTGGTATATCCAATAAGATAAATTGGACTAATCTTGAATAATAAAGCCGGGGGTTTCTACCTCAATACTGTAATGGCCAGCATTGTCTAAAATACGAGATTTAAACATCACCGAATCGTAACCTAATAGAGAAGTTATGGGATGAAGTTTTCTTTCTAACTCTCCATCCAACGAAGGATTCACATTAGAATTGCTTAAAATAGGAATTTTATAATTTAACCCTGCACTACTCCCAAACTCATGCTTAACCCATTCATTACCTACCACATGATACAAATCAATAAAGAAGTTAAAGGCTTGTTCTTCCCCAAATTCATCTTTAATGGTAGCCGTTGCTTCCATACCAATATCTCCATCACAATCCCTAAAGTTGAATAGCAATAAGTAATTAATAGAGTCTGCGGGAGACTTGTAAAATTGATAATATTCCAATTCTGGAACATTATTTATACACGTCTTTTTTTTACATGAAGTAACCATTACTCCAGCAATTAGTCCTATAAATAGTATTTTTGACGTGATTTTCATGTGTATGCAAATGTACGGTTTTATTAATATTTAGAGTAAACGAGAAAAAATTGAAAAAGTATAGGCATCAAGCATTAGAAATCAAGTCAGATGAACAATTCTTAGAACAAGCTCTTCTTACCTTTCAATTCCAATATGAAAATATTGCCGTATACCAAGAGTTTGTTGACCTTCTAAACGTTAACCCCAACAAAATTTCAACTATAAATCAAATTCCTTTTTTACCGATTTCTTTGTTTAAATCACATCAAATAATTTCTCAAAACAAAGACGCTGAAATTATTTTCAAGAGTAGCGGAACTACCGGAATGGAACGTAGTGAGCATCACATTTATGACCTAGAGGTATACAAAAGCTCTTTTCGTAAAGGATTTGATTTTTTTTACGGTGATATCAAAGACTACACTATTCTAGCCTTACTTCCTTCTTATTTAGAACAAGGAGAATCCTCTTTAGTCTACATGGTAGATGATTTAATCATTAACTCAGAAAACGCTGATAGTGGATTTTATTTAGACAATTATGAAGACCTCGTTTTGAAATTAAAAGCACTGGACAAAAGAGGACAGAAAACCATTTTACTAGGAGTAAGTTACGCTTTGTTAGACCTCATTGAACAATTTGACTTTGAGCTAAAAAATACCATTATAATGGAAACTGGTGGAATGAAAGGGCGCAGAAAAGAAATGATTAAAGAAGAGTTACACCAGGTTTTAAAAACTGGGTTTGGGGTTTCTCATATTCATTCTGAGTTTGGGATGACGGAGCTTTTATCGCAATCTTACTCTAAAGGAGATGGTGTTTTTGATACTCCCCCTTGGATGAAAATTTTAATTCGTGATGCTACAGACCCATTAACTTTCATTAATGAAAATCTCACTGGTGGAATAAATGTAATTGACCTTTCTAACTATTACTCGTGTTCTTTTATCGCTACTCAAGATTTAGGAAAAAAATCCGCGAATAATACATTTGAAATTGTTGGGAGGTTTGACCACACGGATATCAGAGGATGTAATCTGCTATTAGCATAAAGAAATAGCCCTTATTACGGCTGTATTTTCATTTATTAACATCTTAAAACACGCTTAGTAACACCTTGTTATCAAGTCATTTAATCCCATTACTCAGCTTGAATTTGCAAATTTCAACCCCTAAAAACATAACATCCAGTAAAAAGTTGCGTCTATACTTAAGAAATTTGTTTTAGGGCTTTACATGAGTCTAAAAACGTAGTACCTTTGCGCCCCCATTTACACTGGGGATTTTGTTAATTTAATAATTTGTTGTATTATCACATTCTGTTTAAGAATGAAAGTAATACTAAAACATACCTGATAATATATGCGTCAACTAAAAATTACCAAGCAACTCACCAACAGGGACTCTAAATCGATAGATAAATATCTTAGTGATGTATCTAAAGAGGGAATGGTTACTCCTGAAGAGGAAGTATCATTAGCCGTAAGAATCAAACAAGGTGATAAGGTAGCCCTTAATAAATTGGTTAACGCCAACTTAAGGTTCGTTATCTCCGTTGCGAAGCAGTATCAAGGTCATGGTTTAACACTAGAAGATTTAATAGCAGAAGGCAACATTGGACTAATCACCGCTGCAAAAAGATTTGATGAAACAAAAGGTTTCAAATTCATTTCTTATGCTGTATGGTGGATTCGCCAAAGCATTATGCAAGCCATTGCTGAAAATTCTAGAGTTGTAAGATTACCTTTAAACAAGGTAAGTGCCATTCAAAAAATTGCTCATGCTTTCTCTAAATTAGAACAAGAGCACGAAAGAGCCCCATCAAATCAAGAAATTTCTGAGTTATTAGAAACTTCATCTGATAGTGTGGCTGATTTATTTACCTACTCTCAAAAACAGGTTTCTGTTGATGCTCCGTTAATTGATGGAGAAGAAAATAGTTTACTGAATGTTTTAAGTAATGGTCAAGCAGAGAACCCAATGAGTGGTTTGATGAGAGAGTCATTATGTAGAGACATTGAAAGAGTATTAGTATCGCTTAAAGCGAGAGAAGCGGATGTTGTTCGTTTATCTTTTGGCTTAAACGGTAAAGCTCCAATGACATTAGAAGAAATTGCTAATCAATTAGGACTTACCCGTGAGCGTATTCGTCAAATTAGAGAAAAAGCGTTGAGAAGTCTTCGTAAGAAAGCAAATTCAAATTTGCTTAAAAATTATTTATAGGCTTAAATGCTTCATTTAAGAAAGGGCTTTCAATTTTGAAAGCCCTTTTTTTATGCCCCAAACTTTTTTCCTACTCCCATAAAACTTCATCATCCAATAAAATTCAACCTACATGCAACACATCGGAAACTAATCCGGTCTTTAACATAGAAACTGAAAATAGGACATTAGTTTAAGAGCAAAAGAAAGGATAATGTAACTTTATCCTTTCTTTAACAAAAACAAAGTTGACTACAACATATTATCACATACACAATGAATTAGCAGTTCGAGCTGGAAAAGGCGATAACGTTGCTCAGTTTGAACTATACGAACTTTACTATAAAGGAATGTTTACCGTAGCTGTGCGGATTGTAAAAGATGACATGCTAGCGGAAGAGCTAATGCAAGACGGGTTCATGACTGCATTTACAAAAATGGACAAGTGGCATCAAAAATCAAGCTTTGGTGCATGGCTAAAGAGAGTAATCGTTAATGAGTGCTTAGATTATTTAGCAAAGAAAAAATTAGATACCGTAAGTATGGAAACCATGCAAATTGCGGATCCAGTGGAAGAAGAAATAGACGAACCAGATTATAATGTTGACGAAATAAAAAGAGCCATAAAAGATTTACCTACGGGGTACAGCACCATTTTAAGCTTGTACTTATTTGAAGGTTATGATCATGAAGAAATAAGTGAAATATTAAAAATTTCAAGCTCCACTTCGAGGTCACAGTATTTGAGAGCAAAGAAAAAATTAATTGAATTGATTAATATCAAGAAACATGTCGGATAAATTAAAAAAATATATTGCCGCTAACGAAGAGAGCTTTAGTGCTTCTCCAAGGGCAGGGCATTTGGATCGCTTTAAAAAGCTTCAGCAAAAGCAGGTTAAACCGATTGCACCTAGAAAGATTCAGATTCCAGTATTCATGCAAATTGCAGCCGCTTTTGTACTTGTTTTTGGTATTGGATGGTTATTCTTTAATCTAGGGAAAATGTCAAACACACCAAGCTATGCTTCCATAGAAAACACACCGGTTAACTTCTCAGACGAACTTAGTGAAGCAGAAACGTTTTTCACTCAGCAAGTAGATATTAAAAAGAAAGAAGTTTTAGCATTTTCATCATCAGATAATGTTGCCACCTCTCAAATCATGTTAGAATTAGAGAAGTTAGAACTCCAGTACATCGACTTAAAAGAGGAACTAGCCATCAATAGCAACAATGCACAAATTATTAATGCTATGATTGAAAACTATAGAATGCGGTTATCTGTTCTAGAAAAATTATTACACCAATTAAAAAAATCAAACACAATTAAAAAACAACACCATGATGAAATTCAAGCATAAATCAATCGCAGCCTTACTAAGTGTCCTATTTTTAGGTTTGCAAGTTTTTGCTGGAAGCCTAGATGAATATAAAAAAGAGTACCATGAGTCTTTTGATGTAAACTCAGATGTCATTTTAACAGTATCCAATAAATACGGGTTTGTTAAAGTAGTAACAGGTGAGGTTAATGAAATAACCATAGATGTAAATATTAGCATTGAAGCTAAAAACGCGGATAAAGCAAAAGAGTTATTAGACAAAATTGAAATTGAAATAAAAGGTGATAAAGCAAATGTTTCAGCCATAACTAAGCTGGTAAAAGGGTCTAAATTCAAAGAACTCTCTATTGATTACACCATAAAAATGCCCGCTTCAGGTAACGTAGATATCACCAATAAATTTGGTAGCTTCTATTTAAATGAACTCAACGGAAATTCAAAAATTTACATTGCCTATGGCTCATTAGATATTGGGAGCTTAAATAGTGAGGTAAATGACGTAACCGTGAAATTTGGTAGTGGTAAAATTAAATACGCCAAATACTTAGATTACGTTTCTAGATACTCTTCCGTAAGCGTTAAAAGAGCTAAGTTATTAAATCTTGATACCCAGTATGGAGATGCTGAAATTGGTGAAGTAGGGAGAATGAAATTAGATAATGCCTACGGAGATGTAGACCTTGGAACCATTGTAGAGCTGACGGCTAATGTGAAGTTTGGAGACTTAGAAGTGGAAGGTATCATTAGTATGCTTAATCTAGATTCTCAATATGGAGATGTAGACGTTAATTTTATTTCCAAAGATTTTGATGAAGTAAACATTCACTCTTCTTTTGGAGATGTAGATATTGCTTTTCAAAGTGGTAGTAATTTCAACTTAGAAGGTAAAGCAAGCTTTGGCGATATTAGTATTCCTTCCGGAACTGTTTCAAATGTAGATGGCAGCGGAAATACAGATACGTATTACGGTAAAATGTTTGAAGGCTCATCACCATCAACAGTAAAAGCAAGAATTAGTTACGGAGATTTAGATATTTCAATTCACTAAAGAAATACGTAATCAAAGAATTTGATTACTTCATTTTATAAAGCCAGGCGGATGCATTTGCATTCGCCTTTACTTTTACAAGGGCTTTTCTTGCCGCTCTTTGAGATGCAAACCCACCATAAGTAACCCGATACAAACCATTTTTATGATCAAAAATATTAGCGGAGTAACCTTGGTCTTGTAATTTAGAAACTAATCGTGCCGCATTTGATTTATCACCAAAACAACCCCCAATTATTTGGTAGCGCATTTTTGAAATAACCACCTTAGGTTTTTCAATAACCACGTTTGTAGTTTCAGCTACCGCAAATTTATAATGAGCTTCATTAAAATCATCTTGAAGTAAATCAGTTGCAGATAAATCCATTTCTGTTAATCCAACAGGTCTTGGCACATACACCTCACAAGGAACAGATTTAAACGGATTCAAATTTGAAAACTGAAAATTACGGTTATTATCCATAATTCCAGATTGTGTAGGAACCCATACTAAATACGCTATAAAAGGAATGATAGCTACACCCCACCCTATTTTTGAAAACGTTCCCGTTTTAGTTATGTACTTTATTTCTGTCTTTACACTTGCCGGATGAATAAGTATAGCTTCTTTACCTACCTCCGCAGATAACGGAGTTAAATGAAAAGATTCTAATCCAAAACTGCCAATACTATCCATAGCACCAGGCTCAAACTTCAATAAATTCTCTTTTGTTTTATAAAAAGAGCCCACCGACATAAAGTCAAAAACATGCTGCTCTTTCAATTCTTTCTCTATATGAAAAACAAACGCTTTAAGATAAACCACTGCATCTTCATAAGAAATCCCTTCATGCTCAGAAAGAGCGCTCGCTAATAAACCATCATTGTTAGTGATGTTTTTATTGAAACTTACTTTTTTTCCGGGGGGTGAAAATTTATTCTTAACCATATCTATTTGAGCATTAGCAGGATTAACCACAAACGCCCCAAATTCAGGAATAGTCACACATTCATTGAATTGCAACAAGTCCGAAACGATATTTGATATGTTCAAAATATTCACTTAACGAAAGTAACATATTTTAGATATTGAACAATAGCTGACAATTTAGAACTGCAAATAAATTTAAATTTGCACCCTTTTGAAAATCCGTTGCAACACAATGAATCAGTACCAACCAGTCAAGCTAATTTTATTATTCATTTCGTTGTGGATGCATGACATTTACGCGCAACAAATTAAGTATCCCATTGACACTTCAAATTGTCAAACCCTCATTCAATCCATGTTTGACTCCATTTATGCCTTAGAATATTCCGAATTTGAAATGATATCATATGAAAGAATTGATGGTGTCATGGAGCAAAATCATGCTTCGGGAATCATCCAGTACACACCCAGAAAAGCTTTTTTACGCGCCTACAATTCTGAAAATGAAATCAGTAATGAAATTCTTTATCTAGAAGGAGCCAACAATAACGATGCACTTATTTCACCAAATGGCTTTCCATATTTTAATTTAAACTTAAATCCAATCGGATCTTTAATGAGAAAAGGCCGTCATTTAACCATTTTGGATGCGGGAGGAAGGTACTTGGCAGACATGCTAAAGACCAGTATGGTGAATAGTTCAGCGCTTTACCAATTTGAAGAAATTACGGTTAGTCCAGGGATTACTAAACTAATAATCAATAATCTCAATTACGGTTTCATTTCCCATACCCTCAGGGAGGAAGGTAGCCTGCGAGAGCATTGCCATACCTTAGGTATTCCAGAGTACAAGGTATTAGAAATCAATCAAGATATCGATAACTATGACTACCTCAAACCGGGTCAAATAATCCAAATCCCGAATCAATACGCGAAACGACTTGAAATAACCATTCGAGAATCAGATTTTGTACCAATGCATATCAAAATTTTTGATGACGAAGGACTTTTCTCTGAGTACGAATACATCTATTTCAACTCTAATCCAGTTATTACTACTCAAACGTTTAGCGAGAATAACCCGGCTTATACTTTTTAAAATATCCATACGTCTTTTATATCATCGGTATATTTTTATATTTGGGCCTCACATATCTTTAGCGGTAAATGTATTTTTCTAAGTCATTTCTTATTCTTATTCTATTTCTTCTTACTGGAATTAAACCCGTTCAAAGCCAGAAATTGAATGATACTATAAGCTGTCAGTCCGCTTTACAGTTTATGCTCAACGCTATTGAATCATTAAAAGCTGCCAAATTTAAGCTCATTTCAAAAGAGCGAATTGGAGACAAAATGTTAATGAGCTCGGCAACCGGAATTATCCAATACGCACCCAGGAAATTATTTTATAGAAGTTTTGACGCTAAGAATGAGCTACTGTTTGAAATCTTGTATTTAAAAGGCACGAATAACGATAACGCACTCATTTCACCAAATGGGTTTCCATACATTAACGTTAATTTAGACCCCTTAGGATCCACCATTCGCAAAAACAAACACCTTACTATTTTAGACGCTGGAGGTTTGTTTTTAGTAGACATGATTAAATTTGGAATGAATAAGTATTCTGAAAAAATAGGAGGTCACAATCGCTTCAATATGTCTCAAGAAACTGAGGGAAGTACAAAACTAGTAATTGACAATTCTGATTATGCATTTACGACCTACACCGTGAAACCAGAAGATACTTTCCGTAGCATTTGTTTTAAACTTGGCGTGCCTGAGTATAAAATCATTGAACTAAATGAGGCCATTAGTACCTACGCTGATTTAGAAGAAGGACAGGTCATTAAAATCCCAAGTTTATACGCCCGAAAATTTGAAGTAATTATTCGTAACGAAGATTTCATTCCATTAGTTGTGCGTATATTTGATGACAAGGGGTTGTTTTCAGAATATTTTTATGAATATTTTTATCCTAATCCAATAATTGATAATCAAACATTTAATCGCGATAATCCCGCATATACTTTCTAAAATAAATTGAGTTCAGATTTAAAATATGTAATTGGCCTTATTCAACTCAACGGTATTGGTGACACCATTGCGCGTAAATTAATTCAGCATTACGGCTCCGCTAAAGAAGCATTTGAACGCGTACCCCAAGAAGATTTTTCAAAGACTAAGCCCTGGCCAAATAAAGTGATTAATTCCATTTGTGCGGGCCCAAATTGGGTAGATGTAGAACGCGAAATGGAGTTCATGGATAAGAATGATGTACGCGGACTTACTTTTGAAAGCCCCGACTATCCAAGGCGGTTAAAGTTTTGCAACGATGCCCCTCCCCTGCTCTTTGTACGTGGAAATGTAGACTTAAATCACCCAAAAATATTAGCCGTTGTGGGTACGCGAAGAGCTACGCCACAAGGAAAAGAAATTACTGAAAAAATAATTACAGAATTAGCCGAACAAAATGTTCTCATCATTAGCGGAATGGCTTTCGGTATTGATATCGTAGCTCACAATTCTGCCTTAAAAAACAAAGTTCCAACCATTGGGGTAATGGCTCATGGACTAGATCGAGTTTACCCTTCAGAACACCGAGGCACTGCCAGTGAAATAGAACGAAATGGTGCTTTAATTTCGGAGTTTAAAAGTGGCACAAAACCCGACCGAGAGAACTTTCCTAAAAGAAACCGTATTGTAGCGGGAATGGCTGATGCCGTGCTTGTGGTCGAATCACAACGTACAGGAGGATCCATAATCACAGCCGATTTAGGCTTTGGCTACGGACGAGATGTTTTTGCCATTCCAGGTAGACCGGGAGATAAGCAAAGTGAGGGCTGTAACTTTTTAATCCGACAAAACAAAGCCTCGTTAGTAGAATCTGCCACTGACATTAAGTACCTGATGAATTGGAGGGAACAACCCAAACCAAAAGAAATACAAAAGCAACTTTTTGTTTCCCTATCTCCATTAGAAGAAAATCTAATTAAGCTTCTCAAAGAAACCAGAAAGCTGCCCCTAGATGAATTATGCCTTACGGCCGGAATTACAATTAGTCAAGCCTCGGTACCATTACTCAACTTAGAATTAAATGGTTTAGTACGAACACTACCTGGCAAAGTAATTGAACTCGTTTAACCTGTTTACTTCCAGTAGTAACCCATTATAAATTTAAAAAAAAAGCATGTAAATTCCCTACTAAATCCACACACTTAGTGTCGCATTAACACCTTTGTTTTCAGGACTTTTATCATGAAAATTAATCGATAAAAATGAAATTCTTATGTGTATAAAATGATTAATTTTGCGATCTAAATTTTTAACTAAAATAAAAATGTCAGCAAATAAACACCAAGCTCAGATTGATACATTCATGAGCCAAGTTGCCGTTAAAAACGGACACGAAACAGAGTTTCTTCAAGCAGTTGAAGAAGTGATGGAATCAGTGATTCCATTTGTTGCAGAGAACCCTAAATACCAAGGGCAAATGTTATTAGAACGAATGGTTGAGCCAGAAAGAGCTTTTCAATTCCGTATTCCTTGGTTAGATGACAAAGGTAACATTCAAGTAAATCGTGGATATAGAGTTCAATTTAACTCCGCTATCGGACCTTACAAAGGTGGTATGCGTTTTCACCCATCAGTAACTTTATCAATTCTTAAATTTTTAGGATTCGAGCAAGTATTTAAAAATTCTTTAACTACCCTTCCAATGGGCGGTGGTAAAGGTGGTTCTGATTTTGATCCAAAAGGAAAATCAGACAACGAAGTAATGCGTTTTTGCCAGTCTTTAATGACGGAATTATCTAAGCACATTGGTGCTAACACAGATGTACCAGCAGGTGATATCGGTGTTGGTGGACGTGAAATTGGTTTCATGTTCGGTCAATACAAAAGATTACGTAACGAATTTACAGGTATCCTTACCGGTAAAGGTTTAGAGTACGGTGGTTCTTTGGTTCGTCCAGAAGCTACAGGTTACGGAGCAGTTTATTTCATGAATGAAATGCTAATCAAAGCAGGTAAATCTTTCGAAGGTCAAGTTGTTGCAGTTTCTGGTTCAGGAAACGTTGCACAATATGCTATCGAGAAACTAACGCAATTAGGTGGTAAAGCTGTTACAGCTTCAGATTCTTCAGGGTGTATTTACGATCCAGCAGGAATTGATGCAGAGAAATTAGCTTTCATCATGGAATTGAAAAACGTTAGACGTGGCCGTATTAAAGAATACGCTGACAAATATAACGTAGAGTTCTTTGCAGGTCAACGTCCTTGGGATGTAGTTAAAACGGCAGATATCGCTATGCCATGTGCTACTCAAAATGAGCTAGATGCAGACAATGCAGCTAACTTAATGAAAGCAGGTGTTATTGGTGTTGCGGAAGGTGCAAACATGCCTTCTACTCCAGAAGCTGTTCACGCATTTGCGGCTAACAAAATAATGTTCGCTCCAGGTAAAGCATCTAATGCGGGTGGTGTTGCAACTTCAGGTTTGGAAATGTCTCAAAACTCATTACGTTTAGCTTGGACTGCGGAAGAAGTAGATACCAAATTACATAATATCATGAAGGCTATTCATTCTTCATGTGTTCAGTATGGCACACAAGCTGACGGATCTATTGATTACGTTAAAGGTGCAAATATTGCAGGTTTCGTAAAAGTGGCCGATGCAATGTTAGCTCAAGGAGTAGTTTAAACTATAATCTGTTTCTCCCTTGGAGAAGGGGGATTAAGGGGGATTGACCCTCATAAATATATTAAAAATCCTCATCGTTCATTCGATGGGGATTTTTTTTGTTTGGGCGTTTCGCGAGGGCCCGGTTCTATAAATAATGGTGTTTTTGTTGGAATGAGTACCTTAGTCAACCAAAGTATATCCTATGAAAAGCATCTTATCTATTCTATTAATTGCCTTCACTATTTCAAGCTGTAGTAATAATTCAGAACAAAAAGCAGTTTCCAAACACCAAAGTAACTACCACGATAACACCGGACGTGATGACATTTTAACTGGCGGTGTTAAAATGATTCCTATACAAACACCTGTTGGTGAGTTTAAGGTTTGGACCAAACGAATTGGAAATAACCCTACCATGAAAGTTTTGCTTTTGCATGGCGGACCTGGAGCTACTCACGAATACTTAGAAGCTTTTGACAGCTTTTTCCCGAACGCTGAAATTGAGTATTATTACTATGACCAATTAGAGTCTTACTATTCTGATCGCCCAAATGACAGCTCATTATGGACTATTGAACATTACGTGGAAGAAGTTGAACAAGTAAGGATAGCCTTAGGTTTGGACACCTCTAACTTTTATTTGTACGGTCAATCTTGGGGTGGAATCTTAGCCATAGAATACGCCTTGAAATACCAACAAAACATGAAAGGATTAATTGTTTCTAACATGATGGCTTCCATACCCGATTACAACATTTACGCAAACGAAGTTTTAGGTCCGCAATTAGATCCAGCCATACTACAAGAAATTAGAGAATTAGAAGCTGCAGCAGATTATGGAAATCCTCGTTACACCGAATTAGTGGAAACGTATTATTATACCGAGCATGTTTTAAGATTACCTCTTAACGAATGGCCAGAACCAGTGAATAGATCATTCTCACAAATCAATGGCGCAATGTATACTGCTATGCAAGGACCAAGTGAATTTGGTTCTGTAGGTGAAACCGTATTAAAACATTGGGACCGAAAAGCTGACCTTCCAAAGCTTAAAATTCCAACACTAATTATTGGTGCCGAATATGATACTATGGACCCAAAACACATGGAATGGATGTCCACCCAAATTCAAAACGGACAATATTTGTACTGTCCGAACGGGAGCCATTTAGCGATGTATGATGATCAAGAAATTTACTTCAAAGGTTTGATTGATTTTATATATGAGGTTGATAAAAACTAAAATCAAACTCACTCAAAAATCATAAATACATCCTACCAAAACCTCTATATTTGGC
>CAXMPG010000054.1:0-3847 GCA_964195485.1 uncultured Desulfobacterales bacterium | reverse complement strand
GGTTCAAAAATTTCTATTTATGGCGCTATTCTAGCCAATCTAGCTATCGCTATTTCTAAATTTTTTGCAGGTGCCTATACCGGTAGTTCTGCGATGATTTCTGAGGGAATTCACTCCGTTGTGGATGCCGCTAATGGGGTGTTGTTAGTTTACGGAATAAAGAAGAGTGAACGACCTGCAGATAAATCACATCCATTCGGTTACGGTATGGAAATCTACTTCTGGTCATTTGTAGTGTCTATTTTGATTTTCGCCTTGGGTGGTGGAATCGCCATTTACGAAGGAATTCACCATATTATTGAACCTAGCGAAGTCGAAAATATAACCGTTAACTACTTGGTTTTAGGATTGGCCATTCTTTTTGAAGGCGCTTCTTTGTTTGTTGCTTTACGCGAGTTTAAAAAAGCGAACTCCAAGTTTGGTTTGGTGAAATCTATGCGAAGAAGTAAAGACTCCAGCAGTTTCGCTATCATAATTGAAGAGCTCGGAGCAATAATGGGTTTAGTTGTGGCAATGCTTGGGTTGTTTATTGGAGATATTTTTGATTGGCCATATGCAGATGGAACGGCTTCCGTTTTAATTGGAATTATTCTGACCGTGATGGCTATATTTTTAGCTAAAGAAACCAAAGCCTTATTAATTGGCGAGTCTATGGATGAAGATTCTCTCTTAGTATTAGATGATATTTTTAATTCTAGAGAAAGTGTAGATGAAATAGGAATTATTCGTTCGGTACATTTTGGTCCTACTGGAGTTATGGTCGGAGTAGAAGTGCATTTTGTCGATAATTATTCGTTGGAAGAAATTGAAAAAGAGATACTGGATATTGAAAAAAGTACCAAAGAAAAAATTCCAATGGTAAAACATGTGTTTATAGAGGTTAAAGAATCTGTAGAATAGGGATGGTCGTTTTAACGGATGAAATAATTTTTCCAAATACCGATTTGGCCAACCCTGATGGGGTTTTAGCTATTGGAGGTGATTTGTCAATTAACCGATTATTAGATGCCTACGAAAACGGAATTTTTCCTTGGTATAATGAAGGTTCTGAAATTATTTGGTGGGCTCCTGATCCACGGTTTGTCTTGTTTACCGATGAACTAAAGATTTCAAAATCAATGAAACAAGTGCTACGTTCTAAACGGTTCCAGGTAAGTTTTGATACCCAATTTGAGAATGTAATTCATCATTGTAAAACCAGTAATAGGTCGGGTCAAGCAGGTACATGGATTACGGAAGATATGGAGAAAGCATATATCGATTTGCACAAAGAAGGTTTTGCTCATTCGGTGGAAGTTTGGGAAAACGATGCGTTGGTTGCAGGACTTTATGGGGTCTCTCTAGGAAAAATATTTTTTGGAGAATCTATGTTTACCAAAGTGAGTAACGCCTCTAAAGTAGGGTTCATTACCTTGGTTACCGCTTTACGCGAAAAAGGTTTTAAAATGATTGATAGTCAAGATTACACGGCTCATTTAGAATCTTTAGGAGCCTTTGAAATACCAAGAAACCAATTTGAACAAATTCTAAGCACCGAACTTAAAAGTAAAAGTAAAGTTGGTAAATGGACGGAGTGGCTTAGGTAAACCTATTAATCGTCAAGGTATGACTAATCACCATGGTAACGTTGTCATGCTTTGACGAGAACTGAAAAGGAATATCTAACAAGGAATTCTGAATTTATAATTCTTAGTTTGATTTAATGGTTTACATTTTCATCAATTGTTGATGGTCAAGGTATGACTAATCACCATGGTAACGCTGAAATGCTTTGACTAGAACTGAAATGGAATAACGAATACCGAACAAGGAATGTTGAAAATTGAAGGTAGGAATCCATACTGTCACGGTTTGACTAGACAAGCAATCAATAGCTAAAGCCATTTCAAAAAACAACAGCCACGAATGCACGAGTGAATGAGTCTTTTGGAAGGAAATTGAGTAATCAGTTTTTTGTAGAGCTTAACGAATCCGTGAACTGCATCCATCTACTGACTGATCCGTGGTTACTTTTGAAGCGTATACGTGTAATCCTTTTTAATAAAAATTCTACTAATCAAATTAAAACTACCCATTTTAATTGCAATTTGAGAACTTTCAAGGGTGTAATGCTTTATATTTTACACGAGTAAATTCCTAGTTGAGGAACATTCTTAACTCAAAAAACCAATTTGTATTGAAGCTTCTTTATTTGCCTAATTGATAAGTTAAACCAAAGAATAAATTTGAGGAAACTGTATTGTACTCTGTATATCCGAGGATTCCTTCATTAACATTTGCAAAACCAATATTATGCCTAAGCTCTAATGTTAGTGCTAGAGATTTTTTTAATGGAAATGTTACACCACCTCCCATACTAACACCAAAATCGTATCTGGTCATTTCATTTGTTAAATCTCCTCCAAGGTCTAAATTATTTGGAGTAGTGTATTCACCTTTTAATAGGTAGCCCACGTATGGACCGGCATTTAAGAAAAAAATAATATTATCACCAAACCTGTATTTTGCAAGTAATGGCAAAGTCAGGTAATCTAAATTAGTTTGTTCATAATCTTCTCCAATGGTCTGTCCGTTATTACCAAACTCATATTTTTCAATTGAAATCTCTCCTTTTCTCTCAAATAAAAAATTTGAATTAAGCGAAAAATGTTTAGAGAAATTATACTCGAAAGAGGCACCAAACGAATAACTTAATAAGGATTTATATTCATCTTCAAATAGATAATCACCTCGCATGGAAACCAAACTTGCTCCGCCAGTAATGCCTATGTTAAATTTATTTGATTGGCTTGAAACGGTCATACTGAGCAATACGGATACACAAAGGGTTATTAATTTCTTGTTCATATTTTATATTTCTAATAATTATTTATATTTTCTACCTAATCAAAGTCACACTACCAACTCGAGTAACACTCTCAGAGCTTTCACCGGTGTTATACCAAATTTTGTAAGTATAAATTCCTGGTGAAGCTAGTTCTGAGGTTGCTGAGCCTGTCGAAGTGCCATTCCAAGAATTATCTAAATCAAATGATTCAAAAACCATCATTCCCCAACGGTCGTAAATTACAATATGGTATTTACGTATTCCCTCTCCTTTAACTTTGAATGTATTGTTTAATTGGTCTCCATTTCCTGGGGTAAAGGCGTTAGGTATAAAAAGCTGAGCGTTGCAACTTTCCACTAAAATCTCTGCGTAGCTTTCACATTTTGCAGGGGTGAAAATGGTGATTCCGTAAATGCCGGTAGTGGTAATTATTTGAACGCTGTCTGTTAATCCGTTGTTCCATAAGTAAATGTGATTGGGATAGTCAAACGATTTTACAATTTTTTCTCCGTAGCAAATCAGGGTGTCATTTCCTAAAAATGCATCGGCAGGATACTGGATTTCTAACCTAAAAGTATCGCTAGTAATGCCACAAATATTCTGCAAGGCATACGAATACCACCCCGTGGAATCAAAGCTTTGGGTGTAATTAACACTACCATTTAACCATAAAATAGAAGATGCATTATTTTTAGCGACTACCACATCAAAAGTTTCTCCTTCGCAAAAAGCAGTATCTAAAATGGCAGGATTAACCACTGGAATGGTTTCTGAAATTACATTAATAGAATCACTAAAAGCACCGCAATGGTTATTTGCAGTAACGTAAAATTTACCTGCGTTGGTAATTTTTAAAGTGCTGTCAATACTGGCGTCATTCCATAACCAAGTAGCATTATGAGCAGGAGCAGCAATTAAAAAGCTATCACCCACACAAAGTACCGTGTCGGGTCCTAAGTTGAAATTGATTGGAATATCATATGAAATCATCACCGTATCATCATCAAACCCACAAAGATT
>CAXMPG010000053.1:0-15999 GCA_964195485.1 uncultured Desulfobacterales bacterium | reverse complement strand
TTATAAATGAAAACGATTGGAAAGAACACAATCAGGGTGGCGAAATTTGATGAAACCATTAAAATCAGCCATAAAAAGAAGAGGTAGTTGTCCTTGAGTTGATTAGGGTTGTGGGAAGAGTAAAGGTGTTTTAAACTCAGGAATAAAAACAAAAAGGAAAGTCCGTAACCTCTTGATAATGAAAAGAACTCAAATTCGTATGGGTTTAAAAACATTAAAACAAAAGAAAAGAGGATAATTGAGAAATTATTGGTGCTGGAGAATATCCACTTGTAAAAAACGATTAAAAAAAATAGAAAACTCAAAACATTAGGTAGTCGTAAAGCTATCTCGCTTTGGCCAATAAGGTGATAGGATATTTTTGTGAGTAAACTATTTAATAAATGATTGTTGGCCGTAACAAATTGGTAGTTAATAATGTCCTCAAAACTAAAGGCGACATAATTTAAGAAAGTGAAGGCCTCATCATGGGTAAATGAAGTTAACAAGGCTCTTGAAAAGACTATTGAGAATAACAATAATAATGAAAGTGTTATTGCGATTTTATATAGCTTCTGAAAAATCATTAATAATTAATGAAAAAGGAAAAGTTAGAAAGGTGATTATTCTTACTATCAATAGAGAGAAAGTAAATCCCTTGGTTTAAATTTTTCACGGTGATGTTTGTTTCCTTGTTAGTTGATAACAGACTTCCAGATAATACCGTTTGACCGATGGAATTGTAGATTAAATAGCTTGAACCTTCTAATGAAAAATCACTTTGGATGTTTATTGTCTTTTGGGTAGAGGTAAAAGTAAATTGAAGGTTTTTTGAATTAATGCTTTTTACGCCAAGTATGTTGGTGTTATCCATTACTTTGTTATAGTCGTAGTTTGAAATTTCTCCAGAGTCCGTGTTCATAATAATGATATCAAAGAAGGAAGCATCAAAACCATTCGTGTAACCCGTCATTACATATTTATTACTTGAAGTTCTAATCATTTTTTCACCGTATTCATCAAATGTTTTTCCATGAGTTCCTTGACCATTAAAACCCATCGAGACATAAAAAAAGTCCAAACTTACGCTGTTAATCCTTGTTGAGCCAAATACTGCAGGGTTTCCATCTGGTCTTTCAATAACACAAGTGCCGTAACTATAAGGACCAACTGCGGTCCATCTTTCATCAAAAATTACGTTTTGTTGAGTATCAACTTTTAGTGTAATGGGCCTACTGCTAGTAACGGTTTCATTTTTTCCGGTAAATACGTAGTTTGAATCTGTGGTTAAAATAATATCGTTACCATAGTCATCTAGCGAATCCCCATAATTTTCGATCCATTTTATTTGGGTCCCATCCATTGTCAATGCAAAAAGCAAAACATCTAAATTGTTAGAATCAAGGTGTGTATATCCACCAGTACCTATGATGTCTCCTGTAAATGAATGTATGATAGACTTTACAAAATCCTCATTATTATTTCCTACCGTTTTATCCCAATCTACAGTTTGTGTTAATCCGTTATATTTAATAATCCAACCATCTTTACTACCAGCTCCATAGCTTTGGGTTTCTCCTGCAATTACATATTGGTTTGGTGCAACTTCAACCACATCCCAAGCAAAGTCCCAATCAGAGCCTCCGTAATAATCTTCGTACTCCATGTTTCCATTGGAGTCTAGCTTTACCATGAAAAAATCAAAACCTCCTGCTCCCCAAGAATTGGTATAACCTACCCCAAAGTAACCTCCGTCTGAAGTTTGAATGACCGATTGACCCGATTCTTGTCCGGTACCGCCATGGCTTTTAGACCACATAATTGCGCCAGTTGAGTCGAGTTTTAAAAAGTACATTTGAGAGTTGTCAAACCCAAAACTACTGGTAGACCCAATGACTAAAAATCCATTATCTTTAGATTGAACAATATCAAACGCTTTATCGTCACGATTCCCTCCGTAGGTTTTAATCCAAGTGGTGTCCCATTGAGCAAACGATCCAAGACTTATAAAAAATGTAATAAGTAGTAATACGATATGTTTTAAATTGGTTCTCATATTCTAAAGCTTAAAAGAACATAAATACTTTGACCAGCCCATTTAGTAGGAGCAATAAATCCTTCTATGTTAGAGCTCCCAAGTCGGAGGTTGTATTTAGGTGTTATATACTTCACCTCAAGCCCGCCTCCTAATTTGCCATATCCACCATAGTTCATTTGACCGCTAAACATCCATTTATCTTTAACCAAGTAGCCTGTCTTCCCATAAAAGTATGGATAATAATACGCGTTAATTCTATGAGAGCCTCCGAGTGTAAATTTCCACTTACGCCAAGCTTGTTCTAAATAAAAGTGAATGGTAGTAGGGATAACGGTAGTGTAAGCGGTGTTCTTTTTAGTAACGATGCTATCAAAAATATCTTGAGGGTTATCACCAGACATAGTTGAGTTTGGGTCAAAAATATTTTCTACATACAATCCATTATAGGAGTAAAAAGTATCTATTTCTGTTTCTATCGAAGTTGCGTGCCAATGGATAAAACCAACATCTTTTACAGAAAAATGAAAGGTAGCGGGATTGGCACTATCAGGTAACAAATACATATCAAATTTACCTACAAAATCTAGGCTAGCTCCCGCTCCGCTGTAATTCATAAATTCGGTATTGTTTTGCTCTGTTTGCTGAATAACAAATTGCGCATCGGTACTTAATCGGTCGCCATATTGAGAAGTTAAAATGTCTAATCGGTCCGAAGTACCGTTTGTATTTGATTGTCCGTAAAGGAATGAGAGTCCAATGCTAAAAAAACTGCCGGTAGAAAATTCTTGGTTTATTCCGATTTGAAGTTGTTTGTACTGGAATTGGTTAAACTCTAACGGTATTAAGCTAACGGATTGACTTGCGAATTGTTTATTCCCAAAAAGAATTAAGTTACTTGCGTTTTCGCTAAAAAGCGCGAGATTTTCCTGTCTATCGGCAATGTTTACAAAATAAGCTAGGTTAGTTTTTTTCTTGCCAAATAAGGAATCTACTCTTTGAGAAAAGAACAAAGAAGTATTCCAGTACAAAGCCAAGTTATTAATGCTATTTGTCCTCTTTAAAATGTTCTCTTTGTTTTCTGGGGAAATATAGCCACCAGAAAAAGCAGCGTTTAATACGGTTGCTGTTAACGAGGTGGAATTACTATATGCTTCGCTTCGAATACCAAAAACAAAATTATTGGTATCCAAATCAAAATCATCGGCATTAAAAGTACCTTGACTCCATCCTAACAAGGAAGTCGTAAACAGCAGGAATATAGCACTGAATACTTTCACTTATTCTATAGATATTAGATATTTGAAATCGCCCACAATAGACAAATCAATAAAGTAATTATCGAAAATTTGTGCGGTTCCAGTAGTAGAGGAATTGATTTTAATTAGTGTGATAATACTTTTGGTTTGATACAAATGGTCAATTTTAGCCCTGTTTACTGGAGCTTGTAAAAAAGAGTACACCGGAGTATCTACCACACCAAAAACAGGAATTCCGCCTTGAATAGATTGAGGCATGCTAAAAACAGAATCAATGATTACATTATTGCTATCCAGTAAATAGAACTGCGCGTCTAGTGCGAAAGGGTACCAGTTGTCCGCATGTAAATTGATGTACCCGCTAATTATTTTTGAAAGATCATCCTGTGAAGTACCTTCCATTTCAAAGTCAGATGTATCTATCAAGATGAGGTCATGCGCATTAAAGTTTAGTGGGATTTCAGTATCTAAATCAATAGAAATTCCAGTATTATTATAAATAAAATCGTTCGAGTTACTTACGTTACCCACAGGATTGAGTTGTATGTCAAAATCATAGCTCAATTGATTGGGTAGGTTGCCAACAAAAGCGGCAATATTTGAATTTGAATTATCAATATTTTGAGTGTAGACACTGGGGTTAATACCTGACTTTATGCCATTTATTTCAGTGGCGCGATTCAAATTAATTTCGCCATTTGAAAGTGGGCTTTGAAGGGTTATGGCACTATTGTTATACGTGTTGTTTCCGGTTAAGTCGTTTACTTTTATGGTGGCGTCTATACCTACTTCGTTTTTAATTTCAAAAACCATAGAAACTTCTTCTAAGTTAATGGTTCCGCCAGCAATATTTTCAAACGCATCAAGGGTTTCACCAATAGCCGATTCTTGAATAAACTCAGAGCCAAAAGAACCTCTTGCGTAACTAGGTGTAACCCCTGAAAAGGTATTGGAAGCTACAAAGCGGTCACCGGCACTAATGATTACTGGAGCACTGGAAAAATCAATATAGGCGCGATGTGCATTTGCTAAAACGTTATAGTTGTCGTTATTAATTCCAGTTAACGAAATATCGTATCCAGAAAGGTCGTAGGTTTTATTTATTAATGCTGGGTTTGATGCAGAACCAGCTGGGATACTTTCTTTTACAAAGAATGGTACTCCGTTTTTGGTAGCGGTAGGCAATGAATATTCCATGACGCTTGGGCCTTGTAGAGAGGAGGTTAGTGTTAAATTGATGCTGCCGCTTTGAATGAATAAATGGGTAAGGTTAGCGCCTCCCATATCAAATCGTGTAAAATTTGTATCAGATAAAAATACCTGACCAGGTAAGAGTGTTATGCTACCTATCGGCCATGAGAAAATATCGGTAGTGGTCGTATCTGGCATTGATAATACAGAGTCTAACTTAAAATCTATAAGTGTGCCTTTGTAAATGAGGTTAAGTTCGTTGTTACTCCCTACCGAAATCATACTGTCTGGAATAGCTTGTTGAACCGTCATTTTGGTTCTCAAAATTGGAATCAAAGAGTCAACATCCCATGAAATAGGTTCCCTTTTACAACTAAATGCAAAGACTATTAATAGTATGAATATGATTGATTTTTTCATGAAGATTTCACCAGCCCAAATTTGTGCAATTTAAACTAAGTGTGCAACAATTATTTTGGTAAAATGATTGACTCGATAATGCGTTTTGGTTAGGAGTAGTATTCTAATATCCGTACCTTTTATTCCATTGAGAATGAAGGCTTGATTTGATTTTTTTTTCCTGTTGATTGTCGCCTGGTTCGTACAATTTGGTACCACTAATTTCTTCGGGTAAAAACTCTTGTTCAATAAAGTTCCCTGGATAGGAGTGACTGTATTTATAGTCGTCTCCATACCCCAATTCTTTCATTAGCTTAGTAGGGGCGTTTCTTAAATGCATTGGTACAGGAAGATTGCCTTGCGCATTAGCTACTTGTTTAGCTGTTTTAATTGCGGCATAACTCGCATTGCTTTTTGCTGAAGTAGCTAAATAAACAGTAGCTTGTGATAGAATTATGTCACATTCTGGATAGCCAATTACTTCAACGGCCTTAAAACAATTAGTGGCTATTAATAATGCATTTGGGTTGGCTAATCCAATATCTTCAGATGCAGAAATAATCAATCTTCGGGCAATAAATTTTGCATCTTCTCCAGACTCAATCATTCTCGCTAACCAATAAACGGCTGCATTTGGGTCGCTTCCTCTAATAGACTTGATGAAGGCAGAAATAACATCGTAATGCATCTCGCCACCTTTGTCATAGCGTAAAACATTTTCTTTTACAATTTCCTCAATGGCCTTGTTGTCTACTACTGGGTTCTCATTTGGTAAAAAATCTAAAACTAATTGTAACGTATTTAATAGTTTTCTGGCATCTCCACCTGATAAGCGAAGCAAAGCTTCATATTCTAGAACTTCAGGTTTACGTAATATATATTCTGGGTAGGTTTTTAATGCGTGATTAATTAAATCAATTAAATCGTCTTTTGCCAGTGCGTTTAGCGTGTATACTTGGCACCTTGAAATTAATGCGGGTATGACTTCAAATGAAGGGTTTTCAGTGGTTGCTCCAATCAAGGTAATGGTGCCTTTTTCTACTGCTCCTAATAAAGAGTCTTGTTGAGATTTACTAAATCGGTGAATTTCATCAATAAATAGAATAGGGCTAGCTCCGCTAAACATGTCGTTTCTACTGGCTTTCTGAATCACCTCTCGGATGTCTTTTACGCCAGAATTTATAGCGCTTAACGTGAAAAACGGACGTTTGGTTTCCGTAGCAATAATTTGAGCCATCGTAGTTTTTCCTACTCCAGGAGGTCCCCATAAAATAAGAGAAGGAATTCGTCCAGCTCGAACGGTCTTTTTTATCACGCCATTTTCTCCCACCAAATGATTTTGACCAATAATGTCTTCGAATTTTAACGGTCTTAGCTGTTCTGCTAACGGAGTATTACTATTCATGTGATCAATGTGTTGTGCTGTTTTTGTTCTGATTTTAGGCTACTTTATCAACAATTTCGTGTTTAATGTTAGTAAAAGCACCCTAAGAGGACAAAGGTGATAAAAAGTAGTTTTGGTATGTAATAAATATTGAAAAAAAAATCACCCCCCGAAGAATGAAAGTAAATAACATGTTTGCCAAACCAATTTTAAAAGCTGTATTTTTTATAGTGCTTTTATTAGGCTCCGTGAATGTAGCAGTATTGTTAACCCGCATGCAACCATTTACAGATTTAGCACATATTTCGATAGCAGTATCATTGTTTATATCAGCTGGATTAATAATGTCAAGAAACTTTTTTATAAGATATAATTCTGAGGATGCTGTTCTAGAAGTAGAAAGAGCGGGTTTATTCTCTAGTAAAAATACAATTCATTCATCTCAACTTGGTTTTGTGAAAGCAAAGATTCAAGGTTACAGTGTAGACAATACATGGTACGGAGGTTCTTTTACATTGGTGTATTCTACCTCAAGAGGGAAAGCGTATTCAAAAAAATTCCCAGTAATTTTTGGCTCAAAAGAAACGATGCTAAGAATGAATGAAGATTTAGGAAATATTACAAATCAAATAGAAACAGTACAACCTGTTAGCTCTATTGGTTCAAAGGTTCTCAAAAATAGCCCGGCTTTCAGCTAGGGTTAACTCATCCCCAAAGAGTAGGCGACTCCCACGAGACGCCTTTTTTTTGCTCTAAACTTTCGTGTACGAGATTATTACCAAGATAAATTCCTTCTCTAATTTGGATAGAAATTGGTAGATTGAGTGTAAATTTGAGAAAAATTATAAGAAATGAGCGAAGAAGTTAGAAAGTTAAGTCCAGAGGTAGTTTGGAACTTTTTTGAAGATTTAAATTCCATCCCTAGAGGGTCTAAGAAGGAAGATCGAGTACGGGAGTATGTACGTAGTTTTGGTGTAAACTTAGGCTTGCAAACCAAAGTAGACGGTATCGGGAATGTAATTATCAAAAAACCAGCTACTCCAGGAATGGAAGATAGAGTGGGTGTTATTTTACAAGGTCATATTGATATGGTTTGGCAAAAAAATGCCGATACTGATTTTGATTTTGAAACTCAGGGAATAGAATCATACATTAATGGTGATTGGGTAACCGCAAGAGGTACTACTCTTGGAGCAGATAACGGAATGGGAGTTGCTGCGGCAATGGCATTGATAGCGTCAACAGATATTCCTCATCCAGCGTTAGAAGGCTTGTTTACCATTGACGAAGAAACGGGTATGACCGGTGCTAAAGGTTTACAAGGTGGTGAGCTTGATGGAAAGATTCTTTTGAATTTGGATACCGAAGATGATGATGAGTTAACTATTGGATGTGCTGGTGGTGTGGATACCGTGGGTACTAAAAGTTATGTTGCCGAAGCGCCAAAAAGTGGTAGTACTGGATTGTATATTAAAATAAGTGGACTTTCTGGAGGTCATTCAGGAATGGATATCCATACTGGACGTGGAAATGCAAACTTAATTTTAAATAGATTTCTTTGGAATGCAGATAAATACGGAGTTCAAATTGCCGAAATTAACGGTGGTGGATTACGTAACGCAATTCCTAGAGAAGCAAATGCAACTGTTGCCGTTTCTGATTTAGCCGGTTTTACGGCTTTTGTAAAAGAGTTGGAAACAGAAATTAAAGAAGAATTAGGAACAACAGATCCTAACTTTATTGTGGAGCTAACAGCGGTTGATTCTCCTTCAGGAGTTTTACCAACGGATGAACAGTGGAAATTGGTAAGAACCATTTATACCATTCCGAATAACGTTTGGAGAATGAGTCCAGATATGGATAACTTGACAGAGACTTCATCTAATCTTGCACGTGTATCTGTAAAAGATGGTGCAATTAGCTTAGAAACTCTTCAAAGAAGTTCCGTAGATAGCCAGAAATGGGATATTGCTAACAGTGTAAGATGTACCATGGAAATGATGGGTGCTGAAGTAGACCACAGTGGCTCATATCCAGGATGGACACCAAAACCAGATGCCCCAATTGTAAGTATTATGGGTAAATTATATAGTAAAATGTATAATGAGTCTGCAAAAGTTAATGCATGCCATGCCGGATTAGAATGCGGTATCTTAGGTACGTATTATCCAGATGTTCAAATGATTTCTTTTGGTCCAACTATTAAAGGAGCGCACTCACCAGATGAGCGTGTTGGAATTAAGTCTGTAGCTAAATTTTGGGACTTTTTATTGGCAACTTTAGCTGATTTCCCAAAGGCTTAAGTGGTAAGAAATGACTATAAAAAAAGGAACCGATATGTCATTGACGTATCGGTTCTTTTTCGTTATTTCCTAATTAATTAGGTGAGAAAAACGGGTTTACATTAATAGATACGTTAGTTTTTTTTAAAGGTTGGTATGTACACCGTCTTTTATTATTATTGGAATAAATAGTTAAATTAGAATACTATGAGAAAGAGTTTAGTCGCCATTTTAGCTGTAGGATTATTGGTTTCCTGTAGCGAAGAAGAAAATGGGAATGCATCAGTAAAAAATGAAAATGAAATGGTAGAAAATCCAATATCAGCAGAATGGAATACCCCTTTTGGGATGCCTCCATTCGATAAAATTAGTAGTTCAGATTACCTGCCTGCCTTTAAAGATGCAATTCAACTGCATGATGAAGAGTTGGCGGCCATTACGGATAATGCCGATGAGCCAACATTTATGAATACCATTGTAGCCTTAGAAATTAGCGGTTCAGCGTTAGCCAAAGTAAGTAACCTGTTTTATGGGATTGAGGCTGCAAATACGGATTCTGTGTTGAAAGAAACCGGAAATATTATGGCGCCTTTATTATCTAATCATAGTGATAATAAGCGTTTGAATGAAAAACTCTTTTTGCGCATAAAATCGGTTTATGTTAACGATAAGAGTTTAAAAGCAGACGATTTACGTTTATTAGAAGAGACCTACAAAAGTTTTGTACGTGCTGGTGCCGAATTAAAAGGAGCTGAAAAAGAACGGATGCGCGAAATCAACGGGCGTTTGGCTTCCTTGTCTCAAGATTTTGGAAATAACCTTTTGGATGAAACAAATAGCTTTGAATTATACATTGCCGATGAAAAGGAAGTGGAAGACCTACCTAAGAATTTATTGGCAGCAGCCAAAGATGAAGCTGAAGCAAGAGGACATGAAACTGGATGGGTATTTACTTTGCAACGTCCAAGCATAAATCCATTCTTACAGTCATCAACGATTCCTGAGTTTCGAAAAGTTTTGTTTGATGGTTATGCCATGCGTGGCGATAATGATAACGAAAAAGATAATAAAGCCATCCTTTCTGAAATGGCTTCTTTACGAGTAGAAAAAGCCAATTTACTAGGTTATGATTCTCATGCGGCTTACGTTTTGGCCGATAATATGGCAGAAACTCCGGAGGCGGTTTATTCGTTTATGGATAAGTTATGGCCATCGGCTAAAAAAATGGCGCAAGAGGAGAAAAAAATGTTGTCTGATGCCATGAAAAAAGATGGGTTTGACCACGATTTTCAAAGTAGCGATTGGCGTTATTATGTAGAGCGAGTAAGGGCAGAACGTTATAACTTTAATGAAGAAGAAACTCGTCCGTATTTTGAATTTAATGCAGTGAAAGATGGTGCTTTTATGTTGGCTAATAAACTGTTTGGTTTAACATTTAAAGAAATGAAAGACGCTCCAAAATGGCATTCAGACCAACAAGTTTTTGAAGTGTTGGAAGAAGACGGAACCCATTTGGGCATAATTTACATGGATTTCTTTGCACGTGAAAGTAAGCGTGGTGGAGCTTGGATGAATGAGCTTAGAGCGCAATCCAACGTGAATGGAATGGTAACACCCATTGTGACCAATAATTTCAATTTCCCACCATCTACTTCAGCAGGACCATCGCTATTATCTTTTAGTGAAGCGCAGACTTTGTTTCACGAATTTGGTCACGGTTTACATGGTTTGTTTTCTAATGTGAAATATGAATCGCAATCTGGAACTAATGTACCGCGTGATTTTGTAGAGTTTCCATCGCAAGTAATGGAAAACTGGATGAGTGAACCTGAAGTGTTAAAATTATATGCAAAGCATTATCAAACCGGAGAGGTAATTCCAGATGAATTAATTAAGAGAATGAATGACGCTAATGCATTTAATTCAGGCTTTAGAACAGTAGAATACATGGCAGCCGCCTATTTAGATATGGCTTGGCACACGCTCAAAACGGCAGAGATGCAAGATGCACGTTCATTTGAAACAGCAGAAATGAAACGCTTAGAGCTAATGGATGAAATTATTCCGAGATACCGTAGCACGTATTTTTCTCACATTTTTAGTGGTGGATATTCTGCCGGATATTATGCCTATTTATGGAGTGAGGTATTAGATGCAGATGCTTTTGAAGCGTTTAAGGAAACCAGTATTTTCGATAAAGAAACGGCAGCTAAATACCGTAGAATGTTAAGTCAAGGAGGTTCAAAACCAGGAATGGATTTATATGTGGAGTTTAGAGGACAGGAACCAGAAATAGCTCCATTACTGAGGAAAAAAGGATTTGAGTAAAACCTAAGAACTAATAGTTCTCGGGTGACTTCTGTTTAACAGCAACTATTCACCGGATGGCTATGATTTGAAAACAAAAAAAGGCGGTAAAACTGATGTTTTACCGCCTTTTTTAATGTCGTATTTTACTAGCTTAAGGTATTTCAACTATTTGATTTCCATTTGCTGGAGGGATAGTAACTGACATTTTACTGTCGCAACCACCGCCTTCACCAACCTCTAAAATTCTGTCTTGTTGATCCGCTGCTTTTAACGTGTATGAACCAAAAGTTTCATAATTACATGTAGCTTGAAAAATTATTTCTTGGCCTGTACTATAAGTGTAAATAACGCCATTTTCAGCTATTCCTTCTCCGGTACCAGTTATTACAAAATTATCATCAGTAGTTGTGATGGTTTTTCTACCATTGAAGTGAGAAAATTGGATATGGCTGTTTTGAATAGAAATGTTATTTGCTGGGATGTTATTATTAGTGATAGTGCCGTTGGTAATCCAAACGTCAAAGGTTAACGTGTCAACTGCAACATGAACAACTTCCATTGCAATTTCTGCAGATACCGTGTAGCCATCTACTTCATAATCTTGGGTTGTAATATTAATTTTAGTACCCAAATCCCCATACTTTCCATCAAAATTAGCCATGATGTTTCCTGAACGTTCACGGTCTGAAGTACATGTTTTTAATTCACTATAAAAAATGGTTAAATTAATAGGAAATGGTCCGCTATCAGGAACTCTAGTAATAGAATCAATACATGATTCTGGGATAAGTGCATCCAATACAGGAATGCCATTTAGTACAGAGTCAACGGCAGCAACACGATGAACTTCTCTAAGGATATTGTTGAAGTGGTTTGAGGCAATCCATGACGCTTCTGCACTTCCAGTAGATGTATCACGGTCACGGTCAGAGTTTCTACAAGAAGAAAATGAAACAAGAAGAGCCAAAAATGCTATTGGTAATAGTCCTTTCATGGTTTAATTTTAATTTAAGTGCGCGTTTTTCATGCAAGCTTTTGATGTTATATCTAAACACAAATGTAGCGAATTTGTTGGGCATAGAAAATAAATGTAAAAGCAAGTGGCAAACACCTTCATGTTTGTTACGAATGTTGCGAAAAGGAGAGCGGGAATTAGGCTTTTTCGTAGACATCATATGAAAAATCCCATTCGTGCCTATGGTCTTTTTCTATAAGTTCTGATGAAGTCTTTTTCCATTCGGTTTCCTCAAAATGCGGAAAAAAAGTATCCCCATCAAATTCATGATCTACATGGGTAATGTACATTTTGTCAATCAAATTGTTGGCTAAAGAATAGGTGTAAATCTGACCGCCTCCAATAATGAAAGGTTCTTTATCGCCTGCTTCAAGAGCTACTTTAATACCTTCTTCAATAGAGCCTACTACAATTACACCTTCATCCTGAATAATGTCTTTTTGTCGGGTAACTACAATATTTGTACGACCGGGTAGCGGTCTGAATTTATCTGGAATGGAGTAGTAGTTTTTACGTCCCATAATCACATGGTGACCAGCAGTAGTGTCTTTAAAATATTTTAAGTCTTTGGGTAAAAACCAAATTAAATCATTGTCTTTACCGATAACATGGTTTTTTGCAATGGCAACAATTAATGAAATAGTATGATTACTCATGGCGACTTGATTATTTTGAAACTAAACCTTTAATGTGTGGGTGATATTCGTAACCTACCAATTCAAAATCTTCAAATGTAAAGTCGAATAAATCTTTCACATCAGGATTCATCTTCATTATTGGAAGTTTCTTAGGTTCTCGTGTTAACTGCAAATCTACTTGCTCTAAGTGATTGTTATAAATATGTAAATCTCCAAATGTGTGAACAAAATCTCCAGCTTCTAGTCCACATACTTGCGCCATCATCATAGTTAAAAGGGCGTAAGAACCAATGTTAAATGGAACGCCTAAAAATGAATCAGCACTACGTTGATATAGTTGACAGCTTAATTTCCCATCCGCTACATAAAATTGAAACATGGTGTGACATGGAGGTAAAGCCATATCGTCCACCAAAGCTGGGTTCCAGGCAGAAACCATGTGACGTCTAGAATTTGGATTGTTTTTAATGGAATTAATAACGTTGGTAATCTGGTCAATACTTCCTCCATTTGGAGTTGGCCATGAGCGCCATTGGTAACCGTAAACTGGTCCTAAGTCGCCATTTTCATCTGCCCACTCATCCCAAATACGTACGCCATTTTCTTTAAGGTACTTGATGTTAGTATCCCCTTTCAAGAACCATAGAAGCTCGTGAACAATAGATTTTAAATGCAGTTTTTTAGTGGTCACCATCGGAAAACCTTCGCTTAAATCGTAGCGGGTTTGATATCCAAATGTGCTTATTGTTCCAGTACCAGTTCTGTCCCCTTTTTGGGTGCCATTATCCAATACATGTTGTAATAAATTTAAATACTGCTTCATCTAAAATAGTTTGCTTCAAAAGTGCAGTTATCCCATGGTAATATCAAGGGGTGTTGATAAAGAATGAAAAAAACATCTAAATATTTGAAATGAAAAAATGTAAATTTCAGATGCTTACTCGGGGTATGGTTTAACTATAGGTTGGAGTAAAAGTTGACGGTTGTTTTTACCATTTTTGCTAAACTTTATGATGTTAAGAATCACCAATTATTAACTATACTGGAGAACTCAGACCTTGATAATACGCTTTTGTAATCTCGAAAGCGTTTGGTGTAACTTAACTGATTATTTTCAAAGTCAAAAATCGATAAATCAGTTTGTCGACTATCAGCGGTATAAAGTAAACAGTAATTACTCATGTCCTCTTCAAGCATTTCTAAGTAAGTACTTAGGGTGATGTATTTATACTTAAACCCTGATTTTTTCATTCCATTATCATAAATTTTAGCTTTCTTATCACCAACAATTAGTAATGTTTTGCCTTTTAGGGATTTTGCATTTGGTAAAATAGCCTTTGAAACGTTGGAGCTTAATCCAAATCCAACTCCTTTCAAGTTTTGATCTTTTATTACCTGGCAAATGTCATTTAAGCCAATTACCACTTGATTAATAAAAGCCTTTTTTGATTCAATAGTGGAATTCCCATTAAAGCCACTAAAACGAATAGATCCAATAGCATCAAAGAATGAGGTATTGTCTTTTAGCAAGTGTTTGTATCTAATTATTACAAAAGAGCTACTTGAGGAGTCTTTAGAAGATTCCATAATTAAAATATCGTTGGGTTTTGGAGGGTCTTCCATTAAATCAACTGTTCTAAAAGAAGTTAGTTTCCAATGTTCTTCCATTGCCTTGTCATAGGCATCATTTAGTTCTTCATTGTCTGTTTGTACTAATAAAATACCGTTTTGTAATAATAGTTGAAAGTCATCTGTTTTTATGGACTTGTTAAAATCCTGAGTGTAAGAAGTCAGCATGCTTAATGAGCAAAGGATTGTTAGAATAGTTAATTTCATAGAGAAGAATTAGTGTTGTTTTCAATAATAAGAAAATTATATGGTTTTTGGTCAAACTTCCTTTTTTTTTGTTTTACAGCTAATGGGTTAGCTATTGGCTTTGGTTCTGTTCTTCGAGATTTTGAAGAATAAACGAAGGGATTTAATGCGTTGCAATTTCCCCTTCATCTACCACGGCAATTACATCTATACAATGCATTGGAGGTTGATTAATGAAAACGTCTTTAAAATCAGAAACGGGGAACGTAATATTGGTTAAGCCAAAAGCATACGGACAAAGAGAATAATCGTTTATTTTAAAGGTGATACTATCCGAATTAAAAACAAAATGCGCCATGTTTTTAAGAATGTTAGAGTCTGCTTGAATACCCCAACAGATACTATCGGGTAAATTTCTATTGAAGATTGACTTAACTGCCATTAAAGATTCTTTATCTGTTTTTAAGAAATCTTTAACCGTAAGTAATTCACCGGTATTAATATTAAAATGTAGCGAATGGTTTAATGTAGATCCATGTGCTGCGCCTATGTAATATTCATAAACCGAAAACCAAATATGAATGGTAGAGTCACATTGCGTAATTCCGTAACTGTTTTGTAAGATGCCTAGCCATTCGGACTCTGAATCATAAAAATGCTCTGGTAGGTTTTGATGGGCTTCTATAAAAGATTGTTGATCAATAAATGCGTGAAATTTCTCCGGAATAGTATTGTTTATTCTGTTTAAAATATCAGGAGTGGTGTTGGCATCTATAACGGGATAGACTAAGTTTATTTCGTAATGTAGTGCCGTGTCGCTCGTGTAATATTTGGCTTCTGTAGCAGTGATTTTTGCAGCGGTAGAAGTGTTTATTTTTTTAGGCGAGTCACTACATCCAGTAAAAAGAATAACGAGTAAGAATAGAAAAGAATACTTTTTCATAATTAATATTTTTTGTATAAAATTATATTCAGAATACTCCTGTATTGGTTACTTACGATAAGCTTGTTGAAATGTACATTCTCTAAAAGAACATTCCTACTACAGCAGCTGTAAATAAAGAAGCAACCGTTCCACCAATTAAAGCTTTAACACCAAGTTTGGAAAGTAGTCCTCTTTTTGATGGTATTAACGCGCCAATTCCTCCAATTTGGATTCCAATAGAAGCTACGTTTGAAAATCCACAAAGGATATAGGTAGCCATAATCATTGATTTCTCAGAATGAAAAACGCCAGTAGCTTTCATTTCTCCCATTGTAGCGTAGGCGTAAAACTCATTCAAAATAGTTTTCTCTCCAAGTAATTGCCCAACGGTAACAATATCAGCATAAGGTACGCCAATTACCCATGAAATAGGGGCGAATAAATAACCTAGAATAAATTGAAAGCTTAGTTTGTCATAAGCGGCAGTGTGTGCAGCAATCCAATCATTAATAGCGGTGTAATCGCCAATTTTGAAAAGGAAGTAATTAAACATGTAGATTAATGCCGTAAAAACTAAAAGCATAGCAGCCACATTAATAGCTAGTTTCAGTCCATCAGTAGTTCCGTTACTAATAGCTTCTAGTGCATTTGCGCCCATTTTATCTTTGTTAAGATGCATGGTGTTATCAAACTCTTCTGTTTCTGGAACCAATATTTTTGCCGCAATTAGAGCAGCCGGAGCCGACATGATAGATGCGGCTAGTAAG
>CAXMPG010000052.1:0-44015 GCA_964195485.1 uncultured Desulfobacterales bacterium | reverse complement strand
ACTCACTTTTCTTATGGCGATTCTGATGAGAAATTCTCTATTCAATCGGTGGCTAAAGTTTTTGGACTCGCACTAGCCTACAAAGAGGTTGGTGAAGATATTTGGAAACGTGTTGGTGTAGAACCTTCGGGGGCATCATTTAGCTCCATTGTTCAATTAGAAACAAATGAGGGTATTCCTAGAAATCCTTTTATAAATGCAGGAGCCATTGTTATTTGCGACATTCTTATCAGCACTTTCCCAGACCCAAAAAAAGCCCTATTAGACTTTATTCATAAAGCATCAGGCAATCCCACTACTTCATACAACTCTGTAATTGCAGCATCTGAAAAGAGCACCAATTTCAAGAATATGGCATTGGTAAATTTGATGAAATCATTTGGAAATATTCATAATCCTATTGAGGAGGTAATGGATTTTTATGAGCATTTATGTGCCATTGAAATGAGTTGTAAAGAACTCTCCAGATCGTTTATGTTTTTGGCCGCACATGGCGTTAATCCTTGTACAGAAGAACAAATAATATCAGAAAGCCAGGCCAAAAGAATTAATGCCATTATGCAGTTATGCGGTTTTTATGATGAAGCCGGAGAGTTTTCTTTTCGGGTTGGACTTCCAGGTAAGAGTGGTGTTGGTGGTGGAATTGTAGCTATTCTACCCAATAAATACAGTATCGCTATTTGGAGTCCGAAATTGAACAAGAAAGGAAATTCGTTTTTAGGAATGCAGTTTTTAGAACGGTTTACTTCGGTTACGGAAGCGTCTATTTTTTAATCCAATCGTAAGTAAATGCTAGTCACCCGATGACTATTTATATTAGTTAAATCTACTAATTAAAAGAATGCTCTAACTTGAACACTACCCGTATGAATAGCCGGAACATCTTCACTTACCCTGCCATTATAGCGTAAATTCAATTGAAGGTATTTGGCTATAGTTCGTTGGTAATTCACCTCCCACAATGCATTTTGACCCGGTTGTAAACCCTCTAACATTTGAAATGATATGGGCGAGTTCACCGCGCCCACATAGCTATTCGTTAAATAACTACCCGTAATAGTAACACTGCCCTTTCCTACTTTTCTAACATTTAACTCTGCGCCAAACTTCTTGCTTAGATTAGATTCCCCTCCTAAGTCCGCTACATTTTGCTTTTCAATTTGCTCAAAAAACAATTTAATTTTCACGCCAGAACCTTTCAAGTAGGTAATGGTGGGTTTAAAACTAGCGTATGCAATTTCATAATTTCTATTCGAATAAAACTCCGCTCCAGAACGTTTTTGCCCCAATTTACCTTCTAGGTTAATTTGGTAAATTCTACTCATATTATACCTGAAATTAATTTGATGAAAATAATCATCCGTACCTAATAGACCATTGGTTTGAAGAAGCTTTGTACTCACCTCTTGATACGTGTAATCCGTTGACCATAACCTGTTGGCTCTATTCAAATACACGGTATTTCTAAACGATGAGTTTAACGCTCTAATGTTACTATCCGCCACATTTGCTGAAAAAGGATCCACCCAAGTTTCTAAGGAATTATCATCCGTTTTTCTATCAATTCGGTACGCGAATTGGTTCGAGAATTTACTGGCTACCTTTTTGATTCCTTTCTTACTTTTCCATACCACCGCAGGTTGTAAAAACACGGATTGATTAAATTGGGTACGGTATATTTTTTCAAAGTTATTGGTTTGCGTCACCACTCTCACGTAATTAGCTTGATCTTGAAATTGCGCAATTTCAAACTCATTTTGCTCGGCTATTCCGTTACCATTGTAATCTACCCAAGTATACACACCCGTTCCAGCTGGCACCTCCACATAAATGTACGCCAACTCTTCGGTTAAACCTGACCCGATTTCGTAAAACGATGCCAAGGTCACCGCACCTTTTAATAAGCGCAAACTGTAATCAATTCTGTTCGTTAAGGTTTGTTCTGGCTTCCCGTTAAAAAGCGATTCATCTTTTACCTCTAATACTCGGTACTGCGATGTTAACTGCAATTGCGCTCTTGGGTTAGACACTAATCCTAACTGACCTAATACCGTTTGAGCCACCGTAGATTGCTTCAGTGAATTGTCTTTTACGTTTTCGTTTACGCGATTTATATATGCTAATTTGAATTTATTTTTCGTGCTATCCCCATTCACAATAAAAGCCTCCCATTCAAAAAAGCGGTAACTGGTACTTGCCAAAGTATCTGTACTGGGTGCTGTTTTTAGGTTTTGCTCAAAATCATCTCTAACACCCACATTAATACGGTCGTACTTTTTTTGAACCAAGGCCACATGACGATTAAAATCGGTTGCCCCTAAACTTCCTTTTGACGTTAACAAACTACCGGTGAATTTTGCGGTAAACTGCTTATTATCGAGGTTACTCACTAGTTGATGACGAAGCCCTTGGTATGATTCTCCGGATAAAAACGACTTAAACTGATAACTCAACTGCCCTAAGTTCTTTTTCATTAGACCTATCTCAGCGGATGGCACATGTTGCATTCCGGTTAATTCTTGGTCTCTAATATTCCAGTTCCTATCAAACTCAACGGAACGATAGCGCTGAATTTCTTCAAAATTATCGGTTCTATTTTCATAACTCACTTTGGTTTTCATAAACCAAGGAGCCACGGTGTCATTCGATATTTTTTTCACGTTTTCAATCCCAATATTAAACCCAGCGCCTACATTATTCTGATTCCCAATTTCCGAAAACGTATTCACATCACTATTGGTCATCACTCCTTCAAACAAAAACTTGGTACGTTTATTAACCGTATAATCTCCACCTACGGTAAGCATTTGTTTTCGCTTTGGAGTAATCAGTAAAACGATAGGCAAATAATTTCCTTGTTTAATTCCTAAAACGGGCGCCACATATTCAAAAACACGTCCATTTGCAATACTTGGAATCTCCACATAATCGCCATTTCCGAAACTAACATTAGAAAACGATAATTGGTAAATGGCAGAATCTGGACTGGTTGAATACACGTAAAACGAATCGCCATTTATAAGGTCAAATTCCTTTTTATACAACACCCTATTATTTGAAAACTCCACTGTTCTAGCCGATGGAACAATCGCATTATTAATGTCATCACCCACATCACTTAATAACTGTTTATTGTCATCGGTAAGGGTTTGAAGTAGTGGTTGATTTTTAGCATCTTGTTCTGAATAAAAGTTGAAATTCAAATTCAACTTCTCCGTTTTTATGTAGTCAGATACTTGAATAAGTGATCTACTATAAGCCTGTGCACTATACTGGAATTCCACTACAATTCGCTTGTCTTTCGTAATGGGTTGGCGGGCAGTAAACACAATTTCCGATTTATTATAATCAATGATATAGTCGTTTTCTTGGCCTCTTACCATTTGTTGACCATCTACGAAAACAACCTCCGTACCCGATAAAATGATAATAAACGCTTCGTTTTCACTTCCTGTAAGGCGATACGGACCTTGGTTTCCTTCTACCCCTTGAATAATATTTCTGGCGAATTTACCCCGACTTATTGCCGCGTTTACACTCAGGTAATTCGCTGTTTTTTTATTCAAATTGAACTGTGTCGCAATACTGCCACCTCTCAATCTTTTATCAAATTTCATGAAATGACTTTTAGGTTTATTGATTCTAAAATCACCTGCTATCAGTTTCCAATTATCGTCATATAACTGAATATAGACTTGGTCAAAATCTTGGAGAAGCTGCGTATTTCCATCGGGTTGTACTGGAATATTATTATCAGAAATAACCGCTTTTATCTTAACATTATCGGTTAACTGCCCTGATAATTGAAGATTTAAGTTGGAGTTGATTCCTAAATTCTGGTTATTACCAAACATCATTCCTCTAGAAATACTTCCCGATTTATCTAACCTTCCCGTACTGAATTGCACATTTTGAGGCGCATTTCCATGATACGTAAACGGATTTACTATTCCTGATTGATCAGGTACAAAAACTCCCGTACTTTTATGGGAAATAGGTTGGGTAAGACTTATTGGCCAAGTTCTATACGTAATCTCAATACTATCCGTTTTAGGTGGGTTTATCCATACCAAAATACCTTTGGGATAATCAACGTAATAATCGTTAGAATCAATTCCAGTAAGGATGATAGAATTAGGCGAAATAGACAACGAATCTAGGGCTATTGTATCAGAAAGCGTTGAAATATTTTTAACGCGCAGATTACTCTCTTCCTGAGCATGAGCCAGAGAGAACAACGACATTAAAAAAAATATGAGTACTAATTTCTTCATTTCAACGCAGCGAAGGTAATTTTTATCGCTTCGCGATAAACGTTGAAAATGGGGTTTTATTGGGTTAGTTATTTAGTTCCAAATCCGTAGTTAATTCCAATTAAGAAATTGGTGGAGTTTAATAGATGCTCACCTCCGTTTATCATCGTTCCAGCGTTCACGTTAAATAATCCGAGGTTGTTTCTTATTTCAAAACTAACATTAAGCTTTTCTGTAAGCGAATAGCTACCACCCAAACCAACAGAGATACCGAAATCCATATTTTCCATTTCACTAGAAGTATCCACCTTAGTATCCTCTTTAGGCTCATACCCTTCTAAAAAAATATAATTCTCGATAAGGAACCCCATATAACCACCCAAATTCGCAAAACCTTTTAGCTTTTCATTTCCCAGTGTGTACCTGGCCATAAACGGCACATTCAAATAACTCATGCTATTTTTTAGCTTATACGAGCCCGAAGGATTTCCAAATTCATCGATTATGTAAAATTTATCCTTAGTTTGAAAGCCCTTTTGCTCAAAACCCACCCCAGAAACAAGAGCTAATTTCAATGAGAAATTATATTGAACAGTAGCCGATACGGAAAAACCAGTGCGAGAATCTAATTCAATAAAAGTGGGATCAAACCCTCGAACATTTGTAATACTTGGACCTCCATTTATTCCTATCCGAAATTTATTGTTTTGTGACCAGCCAAATTGGCTAATACCAATTATTAGGGTTATAATGATAATTGTCTTTTTCATGGGTATTAGTTTTATGTATTATTCGATTAATTCAAAACTAATATAAGACAATTAGACAATCAATTAAAGCAAAAAAAAACAGTATTGCACAAAGAAATTATTTATTCCCTCCATATTAATCAAGTATGCGTAAGAACTCATAGGGTGACTACGTGAAGCTTTTCGTTTAGTCATCCTATGAGAGCGAAATACTAATTCCATACTAATTTCTAATGTCTGATTGATTATTCACCGGGTGACTAGGTAAAGCTTTTCGTTTAGTCACCGGGTGAATTTGGTTTGTTTCTACTGAGCCGTTTTTTAATGGATTTCGATACCTCAAAAAAAAATTACCTAACAATTGCAATACCTTTATCCAATAATCGTTTTTTCAAAAAACAAAACATGGTATCCTCAAACACAATTAAAATTGCGCTTCTAGTTTTCACTTCTCTAGCATTTACTAGCGCTTTCTCTCAAGAAAAATTAAGTCGGTTTAAAGTTTCTGAAATCACTTTATTGCCAAGTGTATTTGCAGAAAGTAATCCCAGCGCAAGCATTGATGATTTTTATACGTTAGCACCAAACTCGAAGCTTTTACCTGCCAATTACACTGGTTATGATGTAGGCAGTTATTATTCCTCTGGAGGAGGTTTTTCCGCCTCCGCCTTACTTGGGTTTAAGTTTCTAAACAAAGATGGCACGGCATACAAAGCCAACCCATTATTTAGAGCGGGAATTACCTACACCTACGCTCAGAACATTTCGTCTTCTGCTAGTTATGAAGAAAGAACTCCTTATGATACATTAACCTCAGGCAATACTGGCGATGTGTATTATATAGACTCCGTAGCGATTACCTATCTGGATATGCAATACCAAACGCAGCAAGTAAAACTAGACCTTTCTTTACTTTTTAGAACGAACCCGAAAGCGCGCTGGAATTTATTTGGAGGTATCGGTGCACAAATAGGGACTTCTTTAAACGCCCAAACTCAAATCAATAAATATGAAGGCTTCTATTTGAATAATCCACAAAATTTGCAATCAGGTTATTTTTCTGAAAGTAATATAGGCGACCAACAAACCGAAAAAACCAACAACGAAAACGTTTTTACTGCGTCTATTTATGCCCCGATGGGAGTGGATTTTAGAGTTTCTGATAATAACGAGTTTTTTCAACGAATTCACTTGTTTTATGAAATGAGACCATCGCTAAATATAACTTCTATTCCAGAGTTAAGAACCACGACCAATGCCGCATTTGGGTTTGGGTTTGGGGTGAAAGTGAGCTGGAATTAAAATACGTTAGAATTAAAAGCTTTAAACCAAAAAATCCTGATCGCTTTCGCGGTCAGGATTTTTTGGTTTAAATTTTATGTAAACCTTAATCTACATTATCATGTAGAAAAGAGTTGTTGTTTCCTATTGAAGTCTTTTTACCTTCTTCGTTCTCTGAGCCATCTAATGAATATCTAGATACTTGAGATTCTGAAGAGTGAGGTACATCTTCTAATGAAACCGCTCTTCTTTGGTAAGCAGGCACATCTTCTAATTCACTCAAACCTGACGCGGTACGTAATCTACGACTTAGTTCTTTTAATCGCCCCATACGGTTTTTTACCCGTTCTTGTTGACCATCATCTTGTAAAGGATTTTCTGTAATAGAATCATCTGTTAATGTATTTACCACTTTTGGCTCTTCATGAATCACCGGATCTGGAAGAGGAGCTTGCGCCATTGGTTTTGGCACAAACGGCTTTGGTTCTTCCATTCTTGGTGCTGGAGGAGGTGGTGTTTGATTAACCGGTCTAATAAATGGCTCTAAAGGCTCGATCTTTGCCTGTGGCTTTTCTTCGATTGGCATGTCTAATTTAAACTCAATTTTGCTTTGCGACTCATCCTTTTTAATAAAAGGTTCTGGCGTAGCTGGCTTTTGAGCAACTGGATTAGCTTCGGGCTGTTTTTGCGTTAATGGATTAGTCAACACCTTTGGCGCTGCATCTTCTAATGAATGTACCTTTTTACCGGTATTGGTAGTCAACACATCATTTACACTAGTACTCGCTAAATCAAATCCGGTAGCAATTAAGGTTACTGATAAACCCGCATCCATTGCATCATTATGTCCATACCCCCAAATAATGTCTGCGGTAGAACCCGCTTCTTCTTGAATGTAATCTGTAATATCAGCAATCTCATCCATGGTGATTTCTTCCTTACCGAATTCCATATTCAGTAAGATGAAACGTGCACCTTTGATGTCATTATCGTTTAATAACGGAGAAGACAATGCGTTTTCAACCGCTTTCACTGCTCTATTTTCACCTTCGGCAACCGCAGCTCCCATTACAGCAACACCACTATTACTCATTACAGTAGACACATCTTGAAAATCAACGTTGATATGACCTGTTCTGGTAATAATTTCAGCAATACCTTTTGCTGCAGTAGTTAATACATCATCTGCTTTGGCAAAAACCTCACTCATTTTAAGGTTGCCGAACATTTGGCGCAGTTTATCATTATTGATAATCAATAATGTATCTACTGAACCACGTAATTCTTCAATTCCTTTTTCTGCTTGTTGTTTACGTTTTCTTCCTTCAAAAATAAAAGGTAAGGTTACGATACCAACAGTCAATATTCCTAACTCACGTGCAGTTTGCGCTATGATTGGAGCAGCACCAGTTCCGGTACCACCACCCATTCCTGCGGTGATGAAAACCATCTTGGTTTCTTCATCAAATATTTTGGAGATGTCGTCAGCCGATTCGATTGCTGCATTTCTACCCACATCTGGAATAGAACCTGCACCCATACCTTCGGTAAGTGTACCTCCTAACTGAAGTTTTTCACCTACTGGACTAACATCTAAAGCTTGCTGATCGGTATTACAGATTAAAAAATCTACTCCTTTAATTCCTTGTGAAAACATGTGGTTAACGGCATTGCTACCTCCACCACCTACACCAATTACTTTAATAATTGATGGCTTTCCTTTTGGCAAGTTAAATTCCATATTGTACTAATTTATTATAATATTATTCTTCAATTCGGTCGCTGTATAGCAAAAATGGTTGAAAAATCAATTCATTTTCACATCAACCCTCAATGGTTATTAAGACTAGTCTGTTAAATCACTAAAAAACGTATCAGATGTCTTTTTAATCATATCTAAGAAACTGTTCATTCCAGAACCTTTTTTCTCCGCTTCCGGTTTCTCTACCGTCTTAACTTCAGCAGCTTTCGCACCATCCGTATTATTTTTAAGTCTCTCAAACCCTTTCAGGATAAGTCCTACACCAGTGGAGTACATCGGACTAGTAATATCTTCTACTCCGTTTGCTAAGTGTTCTGTTGGATATCCAATTCGTGTATCCATTCCAGTAAGAAACTCAAATAATTGCGTTACATTTTTCAACTGAGAACCACCACCAGTTACTACGATACCTGCAATTAATTGTTTCTCCAATCCTGAATTACGGATTTCGTAATACACTTGCTCAATGATTTCTTCTACTCTAGATTGGATAATGCTCGCTAAATTGAAAAGAGAAATCTCTTTTGGCTCACGACCTCTAAGACCAGGAATAGAAACAATCTCGTTACTGGAAGCGGTTTCCGACAAGGCGCTACCAAATTTAACTTTCAATTGTTCTGCTTGACTTTTAATAATCGAGCAACCATGCTTAATATCCTCTGTAATAATGTTTCCTCCAAAAGGAATAACCGCTGTGTGACGGATAATGCCTTCTTTAAAAATGGCTACATCGGTAGTACCACCACCTATATCAACCAATACAACCCCAGCTTCTTTTTCTTCTTTACTCAAAACAGCATCAGAAGAAGCCAGTGGCTCCAAAATCAAATTATCAACCTCCATGTCTGCTCCAGCTACACATTTTACAATGTTTTTAGCTGCGGCAATGTTCCCGGTAATGATATGGAAATTAGCTTCTAAACGAACGCCAGCCATACCAATTGGATCATGAATACCTTTTTCATTATCCACGGTAAAATCTTGCGGAAGTACATCAATTACTTTCTCGCCTGGAAGCATAACCAACTTATACATTTCTTTGATAAGTTGATTTATATCTTTTTGTGTGATTTCGGTATCGATGTTTTCACGCATTCTACTACCGCTATGTTGAATACTACGAATATGTTGTCCTGCAATACCTACATTTATCTTACCTATTTCATAGCCCGCAATTTCTTCGGCTTCTTTCATCACCTTCTGGATAGCCTCAATAGTTTGGGTAATATGCGTCACCACACCACGGCTTACGCCTAATGATTCCGTTCTAGCCATACCCAAAATTTCGAGTTTTCCATGTTCGTTGATAGTTCCAATGATGGCTACAATTTTGGTGGTTCCAATGTCTAGCCCAGCTACGATTTCTTTATGCCCTGTCTCTTCCATAGTTATCGTTTTATACACACAATTTGATCTTTATACTTGAGGTTTATTATTCTGTAATTATTCCAACCGGTTTTGCTTAACCCTTCTTTGTAGAGAATCATCAACTTAGTTAATGATTCCTCAATATGTGCTACTCCGTCAATGAGTATCACATGATTACCTACGGCTGGTATAAGCTCAATATCACCGTCTTCTTTAAAATATATTTGTTTGAACTGCGCATCCCAGAATGGCACTTCTTTAAATTTCTTCGCTAACCAATAGGCTTCATATAATTTTCTAGCCTCAAAATTGATTTCCATTAATTCATTTTTAGTCGCAAAATTTTGACCTTCTACTACGGAATAATCAATATTTAAATCTCCGTTTACTACAGGCACTTTTGCGGTGTATTTATCGGATAATGGCATTATGTAACCCGCTTTATCTAAATAGAAACTACTTGTTCTGGTATATACCCTTGCAATAGGTGTACGCTGCTTAATATCTACTTTCAACAATCCGTTTAGCGAAGTATATACCTCTGCCTTTTTTACGGATGGCATTTTATCGAATTGTGCTTCTAATTGCTTCAAATCAATATTCATAATTGGTTCTACACCCTTTTGGTAGCCATGCGCAAAAACCTGACTTTCAATATCCAGTTCATCTACAAAGTAGTTGCCATCGCTTACATCAATACCCACCTTGACATCTTCAAACTTCACATCTCTACGTGTCGTTTCAGCCAAGCCCAATACTGCTATCAATGCCATTACTGACAGAGCCACAAGTGCTATGTTTTTAAACTTTTTCACGCAGTAATTAATTCTTTTATTGGTGCTACTAGTGTATCAATATCACCCGCACCAAGGGTAAGCAACACATCAAATTTCTTTTCTTTCAAATAGCTAACTACTTGACTTTTTGCCATTACTTTTTTATTCTCTATCGAAATTTTTTCCAGTAAATGTTCTGAAGTCACGCCTTCAATAGGTAATTCACGCGCTGGATAAATATCCAATAATATCACCTCATCAAAACCCGAAAGCGCTTTTGCAAACTCCGTTTCAAAATCTCTTGTACGTGAATATAAATGCGGTTGAAAAATGACCGTTAATTTTTTACCCACATACATTTCTCTAGCCGATTCTAATACACTGCTAATTTCCGTAGGATGATGGGCATAATCATCTATGTAAATTGTTTCGTCTACGCTTCTGGTAATCTCGAAACGTCTTTTAACACCTTTAAAACTGGAAATTGCTTTTAGAATTTCCTCATCAGAAACACCACATAAACTAGCTATGGCTGATGCCGCAATGGCATTTTCAACATTATGTTTTCCAGGTAAGGATAAAGACATCGCCTTAATCACTCCGTTTGGATGATGGAAATCAAAAACATAATTACCATCTAAGATTTGTACGTTTTTCGCTTCATAATCGGCACTCGTTTCAATACCGAAAGTAGCTACTTTTCTATTAAAAATATTTGGAATAGCACTATTCACGATGAGAGTTCCGCCTTCTTTCACTTTATTAGCGAAGTCTTTAAAACTATCAAGTAATGCATCTTCCTCACCATAGATATCCAAGTGATCTGCATCTACAGAGTTTATCACCGCAATTTGCGGATCTAAATGTAAAAACGAACGATCAAACTCATCTGCTTCCACCACAAAAAAATCATTCGTTTCTGCGTATAAGAAATTCGTATTGTAATTACTTAAAATCCCTCCTACAAAAGCAGAAACCTCCCCGAAATTGGATTTTAGAATATGGGCTAAAATGGCACTCGTAGTTGTTTTACCATGCGTTCCCGCTACGGCTAAACATCGCCCCGAACTACTAATCAAACCAAGCACTTCTGCCCGTTTCATTCGCGTTAAATCACGCTCTAAAATTGAAATCCACTCTGGGTTTTTATCCGAAACTGCAGGCGTGAAAACCACTAAATCCAACTCCTCTGGAATTTGATTAACGTCTGGCGTATAATGAATGGGAATACCTTCGCTTTCCAAAGCCTCCGTTAATGGCGTTTTAGTTTTATCATACCCCATAACAGCACACCCATTTAGTTTGAAATAACGCGCCAAGGCACTCATTCCAATCCCCCCTATTCCAAGGAAATAAACCGTATGTATGTTATTCAATTTCTTCATTTTACCAAACTCAATACTTCACGTGCAATTTGGTTAGCCGCATTTGGCTTTCCTAATTCTTTTATATTCTGGGTAAGTGATTCGCCCACATTTGGGTTTCTCACTAAATTTTTAATCTCTTTTAATAATCCCGTTTTTACATCAGCATCTTTTACTAAAATAGCGGCTCCCTTTTCTACAAGCGACATTGCGTTTTTAGTTTGATGATCTTCCGCTGCAAACGGATATGGCACTAATACTGTTGGTTTAGCCACAATACTCAATTCAGAAACTGCAATAGCTCCCGCTCGTGAGATAACCATATCGGCTGCGGCATAACCTAAATCCATTTTAAAAATAAACTCCTTTACATGTACTCCCTTTCCTTCGAAAGATTTTGTAGCCGCACTAATTTCTTTATAATTTGTTTTTCCGGTCTGCCACACTATTTGAATACCCAATTCCAATAAGGAAGAAAGGTTTTCTAAAATGGCATTATTAACCGATTGTGCGCCTAAACTTCCGCCCACAATTAGCACTGTTTTTTTGTTTGCATCCAATCCAAAAAACTGGATAGCTTCGTCTCGTTTCCCTTCAATTTTAACTACTTCTTTCCGTACTGGATTCCCTGTTAAAATGGTTTTTTCTTTACCGAAGTATTTATCCATTCCATCATAAGCCACACAAATCTTTTTGGCTCTACCAGAAAGAATTCTGTTGGTCACTCCCGGAAAAGAGTTTTGTTCTTGAATTAAACAAGGCACTCCTTTTTTTGAAGCTACACGAAGTGTTGGACCACTCGCAAAACCTCCCGTACCAATGGCTACGTCAGGTTTAAAATTTTTCACGATTTTAGCTGCTTTCCGCATACTAGAAATCAACTTAAAAGGAAAAACCAGATTACTCAAACTCAAACTCCTACTAAAACCACTGATCCAAAGCCCTTCAATTTTAAACCCTTCGGCTGGAACTTTTTCCATTTCCATTTTCCCTTCTGCTCCCACAAAAAGAAACTCGGCATCTGGATGTATATCTTTAATTGCATTTGCAATAGCTATAGCCGGAAAAATATGTCCTCCAGTACCGCCACCACTAACCAAAACTCTAAGCTGTTTCATATTTCCTCCCATGCTTTGGTTGTACAACTTCTATTTCTTCTTCTATTTCTAACTCTACGGTTCTGCTTACACTCAAAATTATCCCGATGGATATGGAGGTAAACCACATAGAGGTTCCACCCATACTAACGAGTGGTAATGTTTGCCCAGTTACAGGAAGTAAATTAACGTTTACCATCATGTTGATTAAACCTTGAACGACTAATCCAAAACTTAACCCGAGTACCAAATTAGCGGCAAAACTACCTTTGGCTTTTTGAACTATTTTAATCGACCGGTATAATAAAATTAAGTACAAGAACACAATTCCTGCACCTCCTACAAATCCGTATTCTTCAATTACAATGGCGTAAATAAAATCAGAGAAAGAACTCGGCAGAAAATTACGCTGCGTACTGTTTCCAGGTCCTTTACCAAAAACACCCCCCGTAGCAATGGCTATCTTAGCTTGATCAGCTTGATAGTTTCCATTAGGATTTGCCTCATCAGAACCAAATCTTTCAATACGTGCTTCCCAAGTTTGAAACCTTGGGAACGTCTCTGGACTTACTTTATAAACGGCTATAACGAGCATTAATCCTGCTAGACCCACGGGAATAACACTCAGTAAATTTTTAATACTTACACCTGCCATAAACATAAGCACCATACTCATCATGAACATCACCAATGCGGTAGATAAGTTGGCAGGTAAAATCAAACCAACTACAATTGCTACCACACCCATTAAAGGCACAAAGGTTCCTTTAAAGTCACCCAAAGCACTACTCTTAACCGCCAAGAATCGCGCTATATACATGATAAGCGCAATTTTTGCTAAATCGGAAGTTTGAAAACTTTGATTGATAATTGGTATTGTTAACCACCTACTCGCATTATTAATGTTGTTACCCATCACCAAAGTGAGCAAAAGCAATGGAATAACGAGCCAAATTGCAAACTGTGCAATTCGAGATAAATAGCGATAGTTGATCTTATGAACGAGGTAAATAATGACAAAACCCGAAAGCACAAAAGTGCCGTGTTTAATCATGTAATAAAAGGTGTTTCCACCTTGGTATTTATACGCAAGCGTAACAATAGAACTATATACCAATAGCAATGAAAGTAACGCTTTGAACATTACAACCACCCAAATGGCACGGTCTCCACCAAGATATTTAAACACTTTATCTACCACAACAATCGTCTATTTAAAGACTTCTAACTAAATTTTTAAAGGTATTACCACGGTCTTCGTAGTTCTCGAATAAATCGAAACTTGCACAACATGGAGAAAGTAAAACGGCATCGCCTTTACTTGTAAAACGGTAGGCAATTCCTACTGCTTCGCCCATATCAGCGGCATCATACACCTCTACTAAATCACCAAAAGCAGCGTGAATTTTTTCTACATCTTTACCCAAAGCAACGATAAATTTCACTTTTTCTTTCACCAATTCTACTAATTGGGTATAGTCGTTTCCTTTATCAACTCCACCAACAATCCAACCTGTTGGTTGCGACATAGATTCTAATGCGTACCATGCAGAATTCACATTGGTTGCTTTTGAATCATTGATATAGTCTACATGAGAAATAGTCATGAATTGTTCTAAACGGTGTTCCACGTTTTGAAAATCTGACATGCTTTCACGAACTACATCTTTACGGATATCCATTACTTGCGAAATAATAGATGCCGCCATCGAATTGTTAATGTTGTGCTTGCCCTGCAATGCTAGTTTTTGAATGCTCATTTTTAATTTACCCTTTATGTTAATATTAATAGTCTCGTTGTCTAGCCAGCCCCCAGATACTTGCGGTGTTTTCAGTGAAAACCCATGCTTCTGTGCTGGTAATTTTAGGTGTTCTAATTCGTTGCAGATAACTGCGTCATCTGCGAAAAAGACCACGTGATCTTTACTCGTTTGATTTTGTATTACTCTAAATTTCGACTTCACATAATTGTCGAATTCATAGTTATACCGGTCTAAATGGTCTGGTGTAATATTGATGATTGCCGCAATATGAATAACGGTTTTATACATCCGATCCAATTGAAAGCTGCTCAATTCCAGCACCCAATAATCAAAATCAGTGGTTACTAATTGTGCGGCCATGCTTTGACCAATATTACCTGCCAAACCCACCTTAAGTTTTCCTTTTTTCAGCGTTTCATAGGTGAGTAAAGTCGTAGTAGTTTTTCCGTTACTACCTGTAATACCAATGATTTTACCCGAGGTGTACCTTGCGGCAAACTCTATTTCATCGATAACCGAAGTTCCTTGCTGATCCAATTGCTTTATAAGCGCAACCGTATCCGGAATCCCAGGACTTTTTATCACTTCTGTTGCGGCTAAAACCCGCTCTTTAGTGTGACCGTTTTGTTCAAACGGTATGTTTGCATTTGAAAGAACTTTCGCGTATTCATCTTTGATTTCACCCAGGTCTGATACAAAAACCTTAAATCCCTTGGCTTGCGCCAGAAGCGCTGCTCCTGTTCCGCTTTCGCCACCTCCTAGTATTACAATCTCACTCACAACTCTTATCTGATTTTTAGAGTTACTATACTGAGTACCATGAGCATTAATCCTACAATCCAAAACCTTGAAACAATTTTAGATTCATGTAACCCTTGCTTTTGATAATGATGATGCAAGGGTGCCATCAAGAATATTCTTCGGCCTTCGCCATATTTTTTCTTTGTGTATTTGAAATAAGCTACTTGAAGCATTACCGATAAATTCTCTGCTACAAACACTCCTGCTAAAAGAGGGAGGATTAATTCTTTTCTTACTGCTAATGACATTACCGCTATAATTCCACCAAGAGCTAATGAACCGGTATCACCCATAAATACTTGCGCGGGGAAAGAGTTGTACCATAAAAAGCCCACACTTGCACCGACAAATGCGGCAGAGAAAATCACGATTTCACCACTATCTGGGATGTACATTACATTGAGATAATCTGCGAAAAACTGATTACCAGAAACGAATGCAAATACGGCAATGGCGACCCCAATTATGGCGGAAGTTCCGGCAGCTAGACCATCAATTCCATCGGTCATATTTGCGCCATTACTCATAGCGGTGATGATTAGAATTACGATTGGGATATAGATTAACCACGTGTAAGCGAGTAAGTCTTTACTTAACCAAGACAGAAACCACTTGTAGTCGAATTCATTGTTTTTTACAAATGGGATAGTGGTTTTAGTAGATTGCACTTCTTGCCACACAAAAGTCTTTGCAGATTCGTCTTTGGTTAATTTACCCATCTCTGCTTGGGCCACATTAGTAGCGCCATTGGCTACTTTGGTTCTTACTGTAACATCTTCATTAAAATAAAGAACTGATCCTACTATAATTCCGATACCTACTTGACCAATAACCTTAAACTTACCGCTTAATCCTTCTTTGTTCTTTTTGAATACTTTGATATAATCATCAATGAAACCAATAGCTCCCAACCAAACGGTAGACACCAATAACAGAATAATGTATATGTTATCTAACTTAGCAAAAAGCAACGTGGGGATAATAATGGAAGCCAAAATAATTAGTCCTCCCATAGTAGGCGTTCCCGCTTTTTCCATTTGGCCCTCTAAGCCTAAATCACGAATAGATTCGCCCGCTTGTTGCGCTCTAATGATATTGATGATTTTCCCACCAAACACCATAGAAATAAGCAGAGAAACCACAATTGCCATTGCCGCTCTAAACGAGATATATTGAAACACTCCCGCTCCCGGAATGTTTATCTCTTGTAAATATTCAAATAAATAGTACAGCATTAATCTAGATTTGGATTTAATAGGTTTTCTAAAATTTCCACATCATCAAAATGATGCTTCACTCCATTTATATCTTGGTATGTTTCATGCCCCTTACCTGCAACCAGAATAATATCACCTGGTTCAGCCAATGCAGCCGCAGCTTTTATAGCCTGTTCACGATCTAGGATACTTAATGTCTTTCTTAATTGATTTGGATCTAAACCTTCCAACATCCCATCAATAATGGTCTGCGGATCTTCTGTTCTTGGATTATCCGATGTAATTATGGCTTGATCACTTCCTTTGGTGGCAATTTGAGCCATTAGCGGCCGTTTGGTTACATCTCTATCTCCACCACATCCAACTACGGTTATTACTTTTTCATTTCCAGTACGGATTTTTGAAATCGTATCCAGCACATTACTTAGCGCGTCAGGCGTATGAGCATAATCAACAATGCCAATAACTTTATTTCTAGATTTGATTTGCTGAAATCTCCCGGGTGCCGGTTGTAGTTTTGATATCTGTGTCAAAACCTCCATTTCGTCTTGACCTGCACAAATTGCAACGCCATATAACGCCAATAGATTAGACGCATTAAACTCCCCCATCAGCTGCGTCCAGACTTCGTGACCGTTGATATTTAATTGCAAACCTTCAAACTGATTATCGATAATCTTAGCTTTAAAATCTGCCATTGATTTCAGCGAAAAAGTTTTGACTTGCGCAGCCGAATTTTTCACAATATCAGCCCAATGCTTATCGTCTTTATTGACAATCGCGAAGGAGTCTGCACTCAGCACATCAAACAGCTTTTTCTTAGCAGAGATGTAATTATTGAATGTCTTATGGTAATCTAAATGGTCGTGGGTAATATTGGTGAATACGCCTTGGCTAAAGCAAACCCCATCCACACGATGTTGTTCTAAGGCATGTGAACTCACTTCCATAAAGCAGTAATCACACCCTTCTTCCACCATTTCGTTTAAAAGCGCATTTACTTTTACGGCATCTGAAGTGGTATGCGTAGAAATAATTTCTTTTTCACCAATTCTGTTTACCACCGTAGACAGCATTCCACACTGGTAGCCCAAGTTGGTAAAGAGTTCAAACAACATGGTTACAATACTTGTTTTACCATTTGTTCCAGTCACGCCAATAACTTTTAACTTCTCGGAGGGAACTCCATAAAAATTAGACGCTATATGACCTAAAGACTCTGCACTACTTCGCACTTTTATGTACGTAATATTATCGTGTAATTTTTCAGGAAAAGCTTCACAAACAATGGCAACTGCGCCAAGTTCAATCGCTTTTTCAATGAAGTGATGCCCATTTACCTTGGTACCACTTACGGCAACAAAAACAGAAAACTTAGATACCTCACGAGAGTCAAAACACACTTGTTCAATAGCCAGGTTGGTCGTGCCAATTACTTCCTTTATCCGCGAACGGTACAATATGTCTTTTAAAAGTATCATGCTAAACTCAGTTTAATTTTGAAACCTCTTTCTGGAATTAGAACCCCTGGGGCTATAGATTGATATTTCACTACTCCTCTACCCTCAATTTCTACTTTAACACCCTTATTCTCTAATAAGTAAATGGCATCTTCTATGTCCATTCCTACTACATTGGGCACTAAATTGTCTGAGTAATTTCTAGCTCTCACTGAAACCGTATCCTTACCTGTACTTACTGAAACCCATTGCGCATTTTCATTGGCATTAAAAGGGACACTCAGTTCCTCATATACCTGAGCTAAATCATCGTAATCACCATTTTTTGATATTGGAATCCTTGGGCGATTAGAGGTACTGGTTTTTGCTAGCAATTCTTCTTGCGCATTCAAACTGGTAGAGTAAACTTTATTGGCAATTTCTTTGAAAATTGGACCCGCAACTAAGTTTCCGTAATACACATTTTTACTTGGCGCATTCACCACTACGATGCAGCTATAAAGCGGTCTGTCTGCCGGGAAATACCCGCAAAATGAAGCTTGATAGGATTTCTTTCCCTTGTATCCAGAACTACCTTTTGAAATTTGAGCCGTTCCTGTTTTACCTGCTATTGAAAAACTCGCATTTTGCAGGTTTTTTGCCGTTCCATCAGTAACCACCGCTTCCAGCATTATTTTAGCTTTCCGAATAGTCTCTGGCTTTGCAATAGATTCTTTTAAAATTATGGGGTGGTATTCTTTTACTACTTCTCCGTAATTGGTAATGGATTTAGCAAACATGGGCTTCATCATTCGACCATCATTAGCCACCGCATTATAAAAGGTGAGTAATTGAAGAGGTGTTAACTCTAACTCATAACCGTGAGAAATCCATGGAAGAGACAAACCTGACCACGTAGAATCATTGGCAGATTTTATATAAGGCGTTCCTTCTCCACTAATTTCTACACCCAACTTTTGGTTTAGACGCATTTGATAGAGTTGGTTAATGAATTTTTGCGGATCTTCTTTGTAGTATTTCTCCACCGTTTTTGCTATCGCAATATTGGATGATTTTGCAAAGGCTTCTTTTACAGTAAGCTCACCAAAACCACCTTCATGAGAATCAAACATGGTTGTTTTGTAAAATACATATCTACCATCACCCGTTTGAATTTTATCATCTAAATCAACATACCCATGCTCTAACAATGCCATCCAAGATGCCAATTTTATTGTTGAGCCCGGCTCTGTAGCTGCCCCAATAGCAAAATTGTAACGCTCATTATAGCTTCCATCCGTACCGCGAGACAGATTTGCAATGGCGCGAATCTCTCCCGTTTTCACTTCCATTAAAACCACACAACCATACTCTGCTTGCTGCTCTTCTAATTGACGCATCAATGCAGCTTCCGCCACATCCTGAATATTAATGTCGATAGTCGTAACTAAATCATACCCATCTTGAGGCTCTATATCATCTGAGTCACTTAGCGGCATCCAAGTACCACCCGCAATTTTTTTCTCTAATCTTTTACCACTTACGCCACGCAATTCTTTACGGTACGCAGCTTCTAATCCAACACGGGCTCCATTCTCTCTATCGTAACCAATTGTTCGTGCAGCTAATACTCGAAACGGTTTTTGACGCATATTTTGCTGCACATATATAAATCCACCTTTGTAACGACCTCTTCTAAATATTGGGAATTCACGCAACGCTTTCAACTCTGTGAACTTTACATTTCTACGAATCAAGTAATAGCGTTTGTTTTTTAAACGGGCATTGATTAATTCTGATTTATACGAAGCCGCAGAGCGATCTTCAAATAAGTCGGCCAAATACCACGATAAACTATCTATGTTATCATTAAATAAAGCATCGGTTACGGCATCTGCATTTGGATCAAATCGCACTTCATACTTAGGCACAGATGTAGCCAATAAACTACCATCAACCGCGTAGATATTTCCACGAACCGCATCAATGGTTCGGTAATCTATTGTAAGATTATCTGATTTCTGTCTCCACTCGTCTCCTTCAATTATTTGAATTTGTAACACGCGCGCAAGCACAGCCACCATCCCTATACCAACAAGGACGAACATGAAGAAACTTCTTCTTATTATGACTTTTTTATTCTCCAACGAGTGCTGCTTCTTTATACTGTTCTAATTCTTCTTCGGTAATCTCAATTTTTTTAGGTGGCTGAAAAGACTCTTCCAGATTCACCCCTTTTTCGTGCAATATTTTAATTAGTTCCGATTGCTTTGTGGCGTACATCAAATCAGATTTGATAGTGATATACTCGGAGCGCATTTCTTTCAGCTCCGATTTATCTTTGTTAATTTGTCTAACCGACCCCTCTGCAGAAAATCCAATGCCGATATAAATCAGACCTATAAAAACCAAAAAACCCACATACGGTAGATGCTTAATGAGTTGCTCGCTTCCGAAAATCTCACCACTCACCACCCCCATAAAAGCACGACCGACTCCGGCTACTTTTGGTGTTTTAATTTTTATGTCTTCTATATCTGGTTCCATTACATTCTTATCGCAACCCTTAATTTGGCGCTTCTTGCACGTTGGTTTTCTTTTATTTCTTCCTCACTTGGTATCACCACTTTTCTATTCACTGGTTCAAATGGTCTAATCAAGTTTCCGTAAAAATCTTTCTCCTGTTTCCCTTCAAAATTTCCAGTCCGCAAAAAATTTTTCACCAACCGATCCTCTAAGGAGTGATAGGTTATCACAGACAATCGTCCACCCGGTTTGAGAACTTTCAGCGTAGCCAACAACATTTCTTTTAGCGCAGCCATTTCATCGTTTACTTCAATACGAAGCGCTTGAAACACCTGAGCCATATAGTTTTTCCCAATTTTCCCTACTTTAGCAGCATCAGCTACTCTCAGTAAATCGTTAATTCTATCTAATGGAGCTAATAGTCTTCCGCTTACAATTTCAGAAGCCAATCTTCGCGCATTTCGCAATTCACCGTAATCCCTAAATACCCGTGTCAAGTCCGCTTCTTCATAGGTATTCAATACCGTTTTAGCATCTAATTCTTGACCCTGGTCCATTCTCATATCCAAGTCGGCATCCCCTCGAAAAGAAAAGCCACGTTCCACTTCATCAAACTGATGAGAAGAAACTCCTAAATCTGCAAGCAAGCCATCCACTTGGCGCGCCTTATGCATTTTCAAGAAATTGGACACATACCTGAAATTCTCTTTAATAAGGGTAAATCGCTCATCATTCAATACGTTTGCTTCTGCATCCGCATCTTGATCAAAACCAAACAATCGTCCGCCTTCTAAATTTTCTAATATCTTTTTTGAATGACCACCGCCACCAAAAGTCACATCCACGTAATCTCCTCCAGGCTTTAATGCTAACCCTTCAACAGATTCGTTTAATAAAACAGGTTTGTGATAAATCATTCTTCGGTATTGTCTATTTCACCCATCACGTCTTCCGCTAATTGCGCGAAGTCGTCAATGTCATCATTCATTACTTGATCATATTTTGCTTTATCCCAAACCTCAATTCGGTTCGCATAAGCAAAAAGCACTATTTCTTTTTTGATTTCTACCGCACCCATTAACGCCTTTGGCAATAACACCCTACCTGTTCCATCCAGCCCTAGCTGAGTTGCACCATTATTAAACTGTCTAATGAACTTCCGGTTTTTGGTTATAAATAGGTTTAGCTTTTGGAATTTAGTCGTCTCAATTTCCCACTCATTCATAGGATACAATACCAAGCACCCCTCGAACCCCCTATTGATCACAAATTGATCTTTGGCGGCAGGATCCAACTGTCGTTTCAACCCAGCAGGAAGCATAAATCTTCCTTTGGCATCCACTTTACATTGATATTCACCTAATAAGCTTGACATCAGCACACTTTAATTTCAAAGCGTAAAAATATCTTAATTTTTACCACTTTTTACCACTTCTTACCACTTTGTTGAAAACTTTATCTGTTTTCGGGGTTTTGAGGTGTATACAAGCGCTGTTTAAGAATGGATTAATAAGCGATACAAAGAAGAAATTTAGAGGTCTTGATTCGGCTTGAAATACGCATTATTCCTAACAACCATTTGTGAATAGCCACGCAAAAAAGACGGCATTATCAGTAAGAATTAGTTAATTTTGGGGTTCTAAAATTAGCACGACAATATGGAGAAGAATCTCAAGAAAGATGGAGGGTTTGAATACGTAGAGGTAGGAAACGGTCCTGTTATGGTTGTACTCCACGGCTTATTTGGCGCTCTTAGCAACTTCAAAGAAGTGCTTGATCATTTCAAAACTAAATATAGAGTAGTCATTCCAATAATGCCCATCTACACTCTTCCTGTACTGAATACGAACGTGAAAAATTTAATGGAATTTGTAAATGATTTCATCCAGTACAAAGGATACAATAGCGTGAATTTATTAGGAAACTCATTAGGCGGACATGTTGCGCTAGTTTACGCATCAAAACACCCTAATAAAGTACAAACGCTAACACTTACTGGAAGTTCTGGATTATATGAAAACTCCATGGGACAATCTTACCCAAGAAAAGGAAGTATAGATTACGTAAGAGAACGTGTTGAATATACTTTTTACGACCCTAAAACAGCTACAAATGAATTGGTTAACGAGTGTTTTGCTATTGTAAATGATAGAATGAAAACGCTTAAGATTTTATCGTTAGCTAAATCGGCCATTCGTCATAATATGGCAGATGAGCTTCCTAAGATGAAAATGCCTACCTGTTTAATTTGGGGCAAACAAGATAATGTTACTCCACCTGAAGTGGGGGAAGAATTTCACAAGTTAATGCCTAATTCTGAGCTTTTTTGGATGGATAAATGCGGACATGCAGCCATGATGGAAAAACCAGAAGAATTTAACGCGGTATACGAATCTTGGCTGAATAAAACGATTTAGGACATACAGTTTATTGAAGCCTAACAAAGAATAAATTACTATTTTACGGAGATATTTAAGATGATAATCAAAGACGCTAAGTTTATAATGAGCAACACGGACTATACTTTATGTCCGGCTCCAGACCTACCCGAATATGCTTTTATAGGTCGTTCAAACGTGGGGAAGTCTTCGTTAATTAACGCACTTACCAACCACAAGAAACTAGCAAAGACTTCGGGTAAACCGGGTAAAACGCAGCTCATAAACCATTTTAAGATTAACAAAGAATGGTATTTGGTAGATTTACCTGGGTATGGGTATGCTTCGGTTTCGAAAACGATGCGTGCAGAGTTTCAAGTGTTTTTACGTGATTATTTAGTAAAAAGAGAGAACCTTATATGCACGTTTGTTTTATTGGATTCTAGACTAGAACCTCAAAAGGTAGATGTACAGTTTATGGAATGGATGGGCGAAAATGAAATTCCGTTTGTGATGGTTTTTACTAAGACTGATAAATTGAACAACCATACTTTCTTAAAAAACATGAAAAAGTATGAAGGCATTATGCTAGAAACTTGGGAGGAATTACCGCAAACTTTTCATACGTCAGCAGTATCAAAATCAGGAACAGAAGACATCTTAGATTTCATTGAGAAAACGAACGAAGTATACGTTAAATCATAGGGTTTGGAATTTATAGACACTCACGCACATCTCTACTTGGAACAGTTTCAAGACGACATTGATACGGTAATGCAAAACGCTATTGATAGTGGCGTCACCAAAATATTCTTACCCAATATTGATAGTAAGACGCTTAAATCAATGAATGATTTAAGTCGTAAATTTCCTACTAATTGTTTCCCAATGATTGGCTTACACCCGAGTGATGTTAAAGAAAATTTCATGGAGGAATTGGCTCTTGTTAAAAAAGAAGCTGAAACCGGGAATTATATCGCGATTGGTGAAATTGGTATTGATTTGTATTGGGACAAAACGTATTTACTTCCGCAACAGGAAGCTTTTGCTTTTCAATTAGCGTTAGCCAAAACACATGGGATTCCGGTAGCAATTCATGCGCGTGATTCTTTTGATGAAATTTTTGAAGTACTAGATCAACATAATGATGATTCTTTAACTGGGGTTTTACATTGTTTTACTGGAAACCTAGAACAGGCTAACCGCGTAATTAATTATGGAGGTTTTAAATTAGGAATTGGCGGTGTAGCTACTTTTAAGAATGGTGGATTAGATAAAGTGATTCCACATATAGATTTAGAACACTTGATACTTGAAACCGATTCTCCATTTTTAGCTCCAACTCCTTACCGAGGTAAAAGAAACGAAAGTCAATACATTCCAATAATTGCTGATAAGATTGCGCAAATGAAAGGGATTAAAATTGAAGATGTAGCTGAAGTCACTACTAAGAATGCTTTGGAATTGTTTGATAAGGTGAAGTAACTTCATTTGTTTTTAGGTCGTTCGCACTCATTATTAGTCAGGTCGTATCCATGTTTGCTAGGAATATAATCGAAGCCTTTGAATTTTTGCTAGACAGACTCTGACCATCAATGTGTTTTCAGTCCCACTTACGCTACATCAATATCTCTTAAATCTCAAGCGTATAGGTGAACGTAGGGTTACTATCATCGTTTTCGTAATATTCCAACTCATATTCCCCTGGTTGCAACTCCACATAAACATCACTGGTTCCACTCACTTGAGTGGCCGTAAAGGTTTGAGATTTAGAAACCGGGTCATATGCAGAAATAGCCCAATTGGAAACGGTAGATTCATCTACATTCCAATTCGCACTTGAAATTTTAGTAATTCTAACCGACAAGCTACCCTTTTCCGGAATTTTTGCAGCGAGACTAAAATCACTTCCATTTTTTATCGCGTTTCCAGTATCTAGAATATTAACGCCATAAGTTCCAGAATCTGGGTAAGTAATTAAAACTTGCTCCTCCGTGATGGCTTCAGGCCCGCAACTTGTAACCGCAAAAAAAGCAATCAATGCAACGAATGTTAGTAGTATTTTCATATCAAATATTATCTAGAACGAAGGTAGATTGCCCGTGATTTTAAAATGTTTAAATATGCTAAATGGTAGGATTATTTAACAAAATGTCTGATTAAGTTCAGAATAATTGGGGCGTGATTGCTATTGGTATCGCGCGTACACTATTACAGAACAGCCTATATAAACTGGACTGGTTAAGGATTACCGAATTTCTTCAGTTCCATCTTTTCTCCATCAAAAACGGCAAAGGTAAAATCAACCACCCAATCTCCTAAATTGATGTAATGAGAATTACTTCCTAGATCTAAATCCATTGGGTAATGACGGTGACCAAAAACAAAGTAATCACGATGCTTTTTCTTAAGCTCATCCTTTACGTACAATACTAGCCACTCCTTATCATCTCCATGATACACCTTATCGGCTGTAGCGTTAGCGGCACGACTTCTTCTTGAGAAGTAATTAGCTATTCCTACTCCTAAGTTTGGGTGCAATCTAGCAAAACACCATTGCATTAATGAATTGGCAAAGAATTTCTTTATCAGTTTATATCCAAAATCACCTGGTCCCAAGCCATCACCATGTCCGATTAGAAAGGACTTACCATTAATGGTTTCATCAATAGGTTCCGTAATTAGCTTTACGCCACATTCTTTCACGAGGTAATCAAAGGTCCACATATCATGGTTTCCTCTAAAAAAGTATACTGGAATTCCGCTATCAGTGATTTCTGCTATTTTGCCTAGAACACGGGTAAACCCACGAGGAACAACCGTTGCATATTCAAACCAAAAGTCAAATAGGTCACCGAGTAAATAAATAGCTTCCGCATCCTGTTTAACGGTATCCAACCACGAAACAAAATGTTTTTCACGCACTAAACTATCCTCAAAATTCGGAACTCCGAGATGTTGATCAGATGCGAAATAAACTTTTTTACCCTGTGGAATATCCATTAACTATTATTGATTGTCTGCTGCGAACCACTCCGCATAACTGGATTTTGTTTCACGTAATAGAGCGGAATGTAATTTCATATTATCCGGCATATGACTTTGAATAATTTCAATCATATGTTCTAAAACCTTTTCGGCTGTAGGCTGATATGGAACTAAAATTAAACGCGGATTAATATCTTTATTTAAGGTTCCTAAAAATCGTGAATTATCACGTAAAACCAACGCATGGTCAAATACATCAACCACATTATGTTTTACGATTTTCTTGATATCTGAAAAATCGATTACCATTCCGTCTTTAGGCATTCCAGGCGCATCAATAGGCTCTCCAATAAAAGTCACCGATAAACCGTAGGTATGACCGTGAATGTTATGGCATTTACCGTCATGGCAATCAAGCGCATGTGCCATTTCGAAATCAAATTCTTTTGTAACTCTAATTATCATGACGCGTTTTGGTTTTTAGCTAAAGCAGCATCCACAAAATCAAACGTAGAAAGAATATCAGGCATACCATTAACAATGGCTACATCATGCTCAAAATGTGCCGATGGCTTTCCGTCTCTAGAAGTAATAGACCAACCATCATCTAGCTGTTTCACCCGCCAATCACCCATATTAATCATTGGTTCGATAGCTAAAACTAATCCGTTTTTCAATTTCTTACCTTTCCCTTGACGACCATAGTTGGGTACTTGTGGGTCTTCATGCATAATCCGGCCTAAACCGTGACCTACTAAGTCTCTTACTACCCCGTAACCATGACTTTCTGCATGATGTTGAATAGCATATCCGATATCACCTAAGCGATTTCCAGCTTGCATTTGCTCAATACCAAGGTACAAAGACTCTTTGGTTACTTGCAACAATTTCTTTACATCAGCACTTACTTCACCAATGGCGAAAGAATAGGCGTGATCACCGTAAAATCCATTTTTTATAGAACCACAATCTACCGATAAAACATCGCCATCTCTCAATTCAATATTTCCAGGAATACCATGAACTACATGCTCATTCAAAGAGGTACATAAAGTATTTGGGAAGTCATACAATCCTAAGAACCCTGGTTCTGCTCCTTGATCACGAATATACTCTACCGCCAATTTATCTAATTGTAACGGAGTAACTCCAGGACCAATTTTTTCGGCAATAATTCCTAATGTACGCGAAACGATTTGAGCGGCTTCTCGCATCAATTCAATTTCTTCTGCTGATTTATAATGTATCATTTATTGTATGTATTCAATGAGGTCAATCCTCCTAGCCCCTCCTATTTCGACAAGCTCATCACAAGTCCAAGGGGGAATAAAAAATTCTATTTTTTAAAAATAGAAAATAAAGACTTTTTCGGTGCTTTTTTTATGGGTGGTGCATCGTCACCTTCAATAATGTGATAGATAGCTCCCCAACCTAAAAAGCCACCTACATTTCTATCGTCAATAAAAATATCGGCATTCACTTTCCTAGAGTTCTTTCCTGAAAATTCTTCCTCGGCAAACTCATTGTTTACTGCGTAAAATTCAATTCCATTCTTTTTACAAAACTCCACCGCCTCATTAAGGGGCCTACCTGATCTAACCGTCCATAAAATTAAACGATGCCCCTTAGCTTCTAACATCTTCAACGTCTCAAAGGCAAAAGGCATAGGCTTACCAATTTCTGGAAAGGCATCTTCGGCAATAGTACCGTCAAAATCAACCGCTATGGTTAGCATTTTATCAAACATGGCGCGAAATTATTATTTAATAGTTGTCTAGCCAAAGGATGACTAACAATTGTATGGCTTAATAGGTATATATCATTATGTTTATTACCAGAATTAAGAAAATCAATAATCCCATGCTAAAATCACCTTCTCCTAATGTTAAAACCCTTAGATTTGAGACGTTGTCGGATTCTGCAATTTCACAAACTACTACATGAGTGAATTAAATATTGAGATGTTTAAATTACACATCCATTTTATTATTACATACTACCATCAATAATAATAATTAAGCGTATGTTTAAAAAAAACATTTTACTTTCTTTAATGGCTATATTGGCTATTATCTCTAGTACTTCTGGTCAAAATAATCCTGCAGTAAGCAATCTCGACACAGCAGAAATCAATAACTCCATAGCCTACGTCAAAAAAAATATTTACATCATTCCTGGAGAATTAGGTCAATCACTTGACAGCATTATTTTTTCTTCTCAAAAGCTCAATTACACGCTGGGTTTATTTGAAGGGAACAATCTAAAGGGCATATCTTATTGGATGGTACAGGATTATGAAACCGCGTTTACTTATTATAAAAAAGCGTTAGAATATTCATCCTTGCTTTCATCTCCAAGAAAAAAAGCCGTTGTATTAAGTAACATAGGAATGAGCTACACCAATATGTATAAATTGGATAGTGCTGAATACTACTTATTAAAGTCTATTACGTATTGTAAGCAATATAAATTGGTTGATTTAGAAATCAAAACAAAATTTGATTTGGGAAGCTTATATCTACAACAAGATAGATACGTAGATGCAATAAAGCTTATATATCAAGTAAAGGATAGTCTCGAAACCCATGAGGACAGAAAATTAGAATTAGTTCTGTATAAAAACCTGGGCGTACTATATACAAATATTGGAAAAACTGCCTTAGCTATAGAAAGTTTCAAGAAATCAATTGCTATTGATAATGAATTAGAAGCAATGGATTTTAAATCTTCTAATTATATCAATATAGGGGAGACTTTCTTTCAAGTAAAGGAATACGACTCTGCTATTTTTTACTACAACAAGGCCTTGGACGTTAGCTTGCCACATAATAAAGATAGAACCACCCTTATTGTGAATGTCAGCATAGGCAACATATTTTTAAATAATCGCCAATTTGACTCATGTTACGTGTATTATCAAAAAGCATTTGCAGATTCATTACTCTATGCCCACCCAGAACAATTAGCGGCAACTACAGTTGACATGGGATTATATTATGCGGTAATAAAAGATTACACTAAATCAAAAGAATACTTGGTTTCTGGTCTTCAAATGACACGTGAACTAAATTTAGTTCGATTTGAAAGAAATGCCCTTAAAACTCTTTATAAAATAGATAGTATTGCCGGTGATTTTGAAGAAAGCCTGTCATACTTATCAGATTTTAATATTGCGGAAGCCCGCCTCGCTAAACATACGGCACAGTTGGCAATTAAAACGCTAGAATTTGACAACTATTTATCCATACAAAAATTGAACACCCGAGATTTAGTACATAAAAATGAATTTCAAACAAAACAAATTAGAACTAAAAACATAGTCATTATTGCTGTTATAGCCATAATTCTATTGCTTCTGATTTTATTTTATTCTTCTTACCGTGCTAGAATTGCTACAAAAAAGTTAGTTGTACAGCTTTCAGAAAAAAACAATGACCTGAAACAGTTGAATTCAGATATTAACGCATCTCATTTACTTTTAGAGCAGAATGAAGCTCAATTGCAAAAATCAAATCTCACGAAAGACAAATTTTTCTCTATTCTAGGACATGATTTAAAAAGCCCTTTCAATAGTCTATTAGGCTTGTTAGATATCATTGACACGCAATGGAATGAAATGGAAGATTCCAAAAAGCATTTCTTAATTAAACAACTGTATTCTTCCTCTCAAAAAACTTTTACGCTATTAGAAAACGTACTCACTTGGGGCAAAGCACAACAAGGTCAAATAAATTGCAAGAACGAATCATTCCTTCTTATTGAAAATGTACAATCTATCATTGATTTGTATCAATCTCAAGCCATGTCAAAAGAAATAGAACTTACATTTAATGTAGACCCTAATACCCATTTAAATACGGATATAATGCTACTCAATCAAATCATTCAAAACTTTGTAAGCAACGCCATCAAATTCACCCCTAGGGGAGGGAAAGTTAATATAGAATCTACTGTAAATACAGGTTCTGTATCCATATGTGTGAATGATACTGGTATTGGAATAGCTCAAACTGAAATGGAATCTATTTTTAGCTTAGAAGCGTCTTATTATAGACCGGGTACCGAAGATGAAAAAAGCACAGGTATGGGATTAATTCTATCTAATGAATACGCTTCAATAATAAATGGAACATTAACAGTTAAAAGCATTGAATTTGAAGGAAGCTCATTTTGTCTTGAAATTCCAAATACCTTGGTTAGTGTTTAACCCAAAATAAACGGTGACTGTAATGTTTGCTTATTGTTTGTTATTAACCAAAGGGCAGTCTTATATAGTCTCAAAAATCATTCTTGTATTTGTGGTTAAATAAAAAGCCTTCATGTTTCTGCAAAAGCTTTACTTAATTTCTTACTTGTTCTTTCAAAACCGATTGCCATTAAGTTTTCTAATTCCTAAATGGAATTGAAAAGCTAAAATGCTCAATCTGCATCTGGTTATTTTATTTCTTCCATAGCCAGATACTGTGACTAAATAAGAACCTCTCCCTTACTCATATTCTAAAATGCAGCTTGACATATTATAGATGCTCTTCTGCTTCTTTTGACGGATTAGACCATTTTTATGACAAGCGGAAATGACGGCACGTTTACATTAACCAGTTGTCATAAAGTATTTCTAGTTTCTGCTAAACTGCAAAATAGAGAACTATTATATGACAACTTGCCCCTATTCTTTATTAATGATTTGGTAAAATGTTACAGTTACAATACATCGCTATTAAAACATTAGCAATAAATACTATACAGCTTAGTGAGGTTCAAAGAAAAGCGGAGACAATCAGTCTGAATTATTTATTAATCCTTGGTAATTGTACCTGGTTAATTGTGGGTATAACACTGAATTAAGACCTATTAGATTCTAACAACCTAATAGGTCTTATTCCAATTATCAATCAAAGTCAGAAGTCAGTTTAAACCTTAAAACTCTTCCGTTACCTGAATCGGCTACATACAGAATTTGGTCTAAATAAGCCACCGCTCTTGGTTGATTGAATTGCGTTAACTCAATTCCAGTACCCCCAAAAGAAACTTTCACGTACTTTGTAAGGCCTGATCCAGGAGGAGGTTTAATTCCTTCTAATCCATTAGAGGGAAACTGATACAGTGAATCTTTCTCCATATCTACCACAAAAATAAATCCAGTACCATCACCGGTAATTGTAAGGTCAATGGGTTTAGCAAACTTACCTGGATCATTGATAGAGCCTTCGGCCTGTGACGTATCTAATGGTAAAATATCGTTTGGGTTATACTCCACACCAAAATCAGTTTCATTGTAACCAATCAATCTCACTTTATACAAATTGTCTTCACTTTGATCCATTGAAGTAAACAAAAAGTTACGTGACATACTTGCACTAATTTGAGGCGGTTGAGCTAATGAAGTCATTCCAGTTGGTGTTCTAAAGAAATCTTTAAAAACGCCACCTCTAGTAGTTACACTAATTGGAGTAACATAAAAATCAGCTTCATTAAATAATAACACCGCATTGTCTGGTCCTCCAAATTGATTTGCATTATTACTAAATCCGGTACGGGAAACGTAATATTCATTTTCACCAATAATGGCAATGTCTTGAAACTTCACATCTAAATCTGATGATGAAAAGGTGTTTTTCAAGTAAAAAGGATGTACAATCTCCGTCACCACCTTCGCATTATTCAATCCGTAACCAAAGGTTCCTTGAAGGTCTATTCTGTAGATACAAGAAAACGTATAAGGGCTTCCATTAATCACGGTATCTTTTGTGCCAATAGCTAACAAGTTTAATCTACGATCTTGCACCACAGTAGTCACTCCAGGTATACTGAAACTATATAACTCTCTACCACTTTGGTCTAAACCAACGATTTCTTCCCGCCCGTTATCTGCTACATACACTAACTCATCAAAGCCTGCTAAAACATCCGTAGGCCTTACGAATTGGTCTAATACTGGCTGAATTGGCACATATGCAATCGGTTTATTTTGAAAATCAGGAATATCAATAAAACTCACATCGGTTTTATTGCCGAAAAAATCGTCACAGCCGGTTGAAATTAAGGCCAATGATAAAATAGCGCTTATAAAAAATACTCTTCTCATATTACTCGCGTTTATCATTATTAAGTGTAAAAGACAGTCCTAAAGATTGTTGGTAGCCCAAATGGTTTGTTGGAACAGCCGCATAATCAATTAACAATTTATGAGATCCTAAATGTGTACGAACTCCAACTCCGAATACGGGCCAGCTATGTCCTTGTACATTCAATTTATACCCCGCTCTCAAGTACAATAACTCTAAATACTCAAACTCTAATCCTAATCTAAAGTTCTCTGCATTATCTGATGGATGCTGCAATTCAAAATCGAATTTTAACGAGTGACTTTCGTTTTTGTAGGTTAACATGGAGAATCCTAATCTGAAAACTGACGCAGATACATAATTATCTAAATCTACTCCGTTTCTGTTAAAATCGACTTCTAAATAATCCCCTTTTAAAGTAGAATTACCACCAAAATTTTGAAGCATCACCGCAAACGACAAGTCTTTCCAATCTGTTTGATATGCAAACCCTAAATCCATGGTAAAGCTGTTGTTCTTATATTCGGCTAAACTTTCATTGATGTAGCGAACCGTAGTTCCGAAGGTAAACATATCAGATAAACGTTTCGAGTACGTTAACCCAACACCAACGGTAGATGCGTATACTTTTTGTCCGGTACCATCTGGTTGAAATTCTGTACGGACATCCATAGCACCCGAATTCAAGAAATTAACAGAAACTCCGATAGCGGCTGTATTGTTATTAGGAATCACCACCGAAAAATAACCTTGATGTACTCCTGCGCCTACTAAGTAACTAGAGTAGGTTGCGTTCACACCTTCTAAATCTGCTGCAAAAGCAGGGTTTGAAAAAGTGGAATAGCCTTCTGTATCAACCGCTACACTTGCGCCAGCAATACCAGCCGAGCGAGGGTTCATATCATTTTTCAAAAAGCTAAAGGTGGCTAATCCCGCTCGTTGTCCTCCTAAATTAGGTAGTAATTGCGCTTGTACGGCAGTTGCCGTAAACACAAATAGGAATATGTAAACTAACTTCTTCATTAAAACCTAAAACTAATTCCGTAAAAAAATTGACGCGGAGCTAAATACCGCGCTGGATCATTTGGTAAGGCACCATTTTCTTCTGGGCCTAAATAGCGTTCATCGCGGTATTGATCCGTAACATCATCACCTGGTTCATACCCTCTACCCGTAATTGGGTTAATGGTTTGAGCGTTTTTATTATTAAACACGTTACGAATCTCGAAACTAAAAATCAAACCTGATTTCTTATTCTTTTTCATCGCCACTTGATATGATAATTTTAAATCTGCATTGAACCACGCTTTACCACTTTTAGCCAAATACTGATCTAAGTCTGGCTCATAGATAGGGCGACCTAACGTGTTTGTACCCACTTTTATTTGTGGCGTATAGCGATATCCTGAAGAATAACGCATGGTTGTAAATGCGGTAAGTCCATGTAATATACCTAAACTAGAATCTGGTTTGAACGTCAAATTCCATTTTAAATCCCAAGGTCTATCCCAAGCTAGGTACTGCTCTTTGGTTAATGAAACCTGACCGTTTTGTTCAATTTGTAATCCTGACTCACGTGCAGAATTTGATTTACCACGTGCTACTTGATAGGCTACATTAAACGATGTACGTATATGTTTACCTGGTCTCCAAAACACACTAAACTCTGCCCCGTAAATACGCGCATAATCTTGATTAATATACATGGATTTAGAAACAGGTCGTCCGGTTGCATCTTGAACAATTACTTTTCTAGATACGATGTAATCAAATCTATTATTATTAAAGGCCGCAACAGAGAAAGCTAAATCTTTGGTTAACTGTGATTTCATACCTAACTCGTAATTCACACTTACTTCTGGATTTAGATTAGGATTACCTAAACTACTCAAGAACGAGTTTTGTTGGTACCTAGAATCCAATCCTTGGTACACAAACCGTGGATGCGGCAAACGCATAAAGTGACCGTAATTGAAATACAATACGTTATTATCTGTTACTGGAAACGACACGTTAATTTTTGGTAACACACGTGCTTTGTAACGTTTACCAAACAACCCAAAGGTTTCATCCATGTAATCTTCTCTAATTTGGTCTACCACCGGAGAAGTTGGATCATTTACCACATCATCAATATATGAACCTTGTGACCAATAATTTAACCTCATTCCAATTGTTGCTACAATACCTTTATAGGTAATTACATCTTGCGCATATAATGCGCCATTACTTGGTTTCACATTCCAAATATCACTAGAAATTCCCACACTTGTGGATGGTGTTGTAAGCGTATCGTTAATTTTAATTGGCGCTCCTACCCATGGTTTGTAAACATCTGTCCATTGGTATTCTTGAAAATGATGTTCAAAACCGAAACTATAACGGTGTGTTTTGTTTTCTGGATAATACCCTACTTTAGCCTTTACCGTGTAATCTTGAACGTAGTGATCATGCCATGTACCAGTAATACCTCCGTTATTATATAACCAAGGACCAGGTTGTGTGTATACGATAGGGTCACCCGGATTAAAAATCCCTACTGGATCAGTAACTACATCGTCTTCATCTAAAATTTGGTCAACGGTTTCTGTTCTAAAAGGTCTTCCGTTTGCATCTGCTCTTAAATTGGTAAAAAGCCTTCCTACCGATGCGTTCACACTCCAATTATTATTGAAAAAGTGATTCACGTTCAGCACTGTTAAGTTTGATTGCTGCGTGTAGGTTGTTGCGTTATCTAAATTTAAACTTCTTTGGTATTGGTAACCTGGAGCAAGTACTTGATCAAAACCTACAATCTGTAATGTTCTTGAGTTTTGATTAATTTTCAAACTATGCTGATTCGTAATAAAGAACTTAGTACCGGGTTTCAATTCGTACACTAATTTAATCGTATTAGAGTATGAGTTATTGTAACGTGGCGCCCAAATAGAATCATTTGAAGGCAATAAAGAACTGTGTAATTGTTCTGCTTGAGAACCAAAATAATCATCGGTAAGGGTCGCGTCAAAAGAAAAGAAATAACGTAATTTTTTCTTAGTCCCCGGAATCGCTCCACCAAAATTGATGTTTGCAATATCGGTATTCCAAGCGTGAGCAGAGTTTCTATCAAACCCAAGGTTATCTCTAGTCCAAGAACCACCTACTTGAAATTTATCACTACCTTCTCTAATTTTGGTTGAAATAACCCCAGCCATACCACCGCCTTGATCAGCGCCAGAACCACCCGTTGTAATTTCAATAGCTTGAATAGAAGAAGAAGATACACTTACACCAGCTCCTGTACCTGCCAATGGATCCGCTACCGAAATACCATCAACAACATACTCTGTTTCATACACACGACCACCACGAATAGAAATACCATCGGTAGTTTTGTTAACTCCTGCTTGCATTGCAGCAACCTCATTTACATCACGCGCATTCATTTCGCCCAGAGCTTCCGCTGTAATTTTAACTTCTGATGCTCCTGATTCTAAATCAATTAAGTTTTTTTCTCCAATAATCTCAACGGCTTTTAAGGTTTGAGACCTTAAACTTAGTGCCGTACTTAAAGTGGTGGTTTCACCATCTGAGATATGAATTCCGTTAAAGATTTTATCAGCGTATCCAATAAAACTTACTTTAATAGAATAATCACCCGGTTTAATATCCGTAATGATATATTTTCCGTCAATATCGGTTGCTGAACCTTTGTAGGTACCAACAATCATCACGGTTGCTCCGATCAGGGTTTCTTTCGTAGTCCCGTCTGTTATTACACCTGATAATGTTCCTTGGGCAAATGAGCCAAAAGAAAAAACCAAGCTCCAGCTAAATGCCAGAAACGTAAATATTTTACCAGTTAAAGTCATTGTTTTGTATCTGATCAAATAAAATTTCTAAGTTCCCTAATTGCTTATCCATTTTGTGTAATTGAACGGAAAAGAAATATTGGTAATAGTTATTGTTCCCATTCTTACGTCTAGCACCAACAGTACTTGGACCTGTCCAGCCTTGAACTGGAGTTATTTGACCGTAATACGCTTCTTCTGCGCCTATAGACATATAAAAAGGAGAAAGTCCTGAAAGAACAACATTAGCGGCTAGAGGCAAATAATTAGCCCCTAGGTTAGATGCAATAGTACTATCTGGGTATAACCGTGCTTGGCCAATAGAAGCCGATAAGCTATCAATTGGAACAATACCCGTAATTCCTGAAATATCTTGTCCTTTTGTAAATGAAGTAACCACTAATGATTTCCCGCCATTATTACTAAACACTTGTAAAGAAGGTGCAATAAATTCTAAAAGGTCTGTTTTTCTTCCGGTAACCGAATTGGTGAAAATTGACTCATCCGTAGTTACAATAATTTCATTGTAATGACTTAAAATCAAATCGAAAGTAGGTATCCAAAAACCCGGTTGATACTTCCCATTCTCCGCGTAATAATCATACAAATCATAATCGGTAGAGTTCGCATTCATTACACTTTTATAGACTTCAGTTGGACCTGAAGGTAATCCTGTAACGTATATTCTGTTGGAGATTTGCGGTTTAATAAAAACCACATCCGAAGTATCTGGCTCACTCTCTGCATTTGCAAAGTCAATTACTTTCACATAGAAGTGGTTGGTATCTCCGACCACTAAACCTTTTATTTTTTCTGAAGTTGGCTGAGCACTATTTCCATAATAAACAAAAGCTTCTGTAACTCCTGTTGCTGTACTGGAAGTAGGAACAATTGAAATCATTTCTTCGTTGATATCAATTTCCATCCAATCGCCTTGATTGGCTTTTAAAAATGCTTTAACGATAGTTTCATCGCCATCCGCATCTGTCGCTGCCCATCTAAAGGTAGTGACAATATTTGTAGTATCCTGCGGAAATCCTTTTTCAACGAAAAGAGCCACTGGAGCTGTATTTTTTAAGGGTACTTTTAAGTATGCTGGTGTAGGGTCTGTGAGTTTGGAGTTATCAATGGCTCTTACGTAGAAATCAATATCTGTTGTATCTGAACCAGGTTGCAGGGTAAAGCTAAATAAACTATCGTTTTGAGTGGTATACACCCAGTTTTGGTTGTCTAATGAAATTTCGTATCCTTCCACATAACCATCTTTATCTGTTCCGAACCAACTCAAAAACACGACACTATTTAACCGGTTATCGCCTGTTAAATTTATGCTCTCAGGAGTAATAATTGTTTCAGGAGATAAATTAGCATCTTTTTCTAAGGTTCTTTTACAACCAAAAGAGGACACTAAAACTACCAAGAAAAGAATGTACTTATAATCTAGTTTCATTGTATGATAAATGGAATGAACTGAAGGAATTTTAATAAAACCGCAAGTACCTATTATAGATACTTGCGGTAATAAATTTAGTGTTTTACAACTATTTTATCAATAGCTAAATGGTTACCTTCTAAATCGGTTACTTTCATCAAGTAAACACCATTTTGAAGATTAGCTACAGAAACTTGAGTAGCAATTGAACCACGAACTGATTGACTTACCATACGACCAGAAAGGTCATACACAGCAACTGTAAAGTTATTTACACCATCAACAGATACAGATACTTGATCTGAAGCTGGGTTTGGGTAAATTATAGTTTCAATTGAAACTCCTTCTACATTGATAACTGAAGTTACAGTGTCAGGATAGTTATAGTTTGTAGTATCTAATACGATTGCAGTTCCGTTTTCAGATAATCCAATAATGTCATCGTTGTTACGAGGCATTAATTTGTAGTTTCCAAAACCGAAATATAAAATACCTGCTATAGAATCCATTTCCATGTCAGCAGAAGTAATTACGGTATCTACTTCCATTTGTCCATCATTATCCCAATAGTAAATATCTGTTACTAAAGAAACCCATAATGAAGTGAATGCACTTCCACTTTGACGACCAGCAGTCACCATCGTTGATTGCGTAGCGGTTGCAGAACTACCCACTTCATAATCACCGAAACCCGCATTTTCATTTGTCATGAATAAACCAGAAGTTCCGTTTGCGAAACCAACAGTCATACTTTCGTATTTTTCAATTTCTCCTGTAGAATGCAAAGCGGCATCAGAAGGATCAAAATAAGTAGTTTCTAAAGGAAAAATGTTACCCGTTTTCACTACATCAATAACATTCATTCTTGTAAAGTTATAGTTCTCTTCAATTACACCAGTTACAGTTACTTCTTCGGTTCTTTTTAAAAGAACTAAATCAGAGTTACCAATTAAAGATAATCCACCCCATTCAGTAGCACCCATTTGTTGAATATAAACGTATCCTAAATCATAATCTTTAGCAGAAGCAGAAACTACACCTGTCAAAGTAACAGTATCACCCGTGTAATAAGAATCATTTTTGTTGTAATCCAATACTTTTTGGATATCTACAATTGTTAATCCATTATCTCTGACAGTATATACTTTTAAATTATTAGTAGCAGCACCACCTGGAGTAGCAGGATATTGAGACATGTTACCATCATTATCTTCCGCTCTAATAAAGTATCCTACCATGTCACCTTCAGCCATAGCTGGAATAGTTCCAGAATATTCAGCTTGACCACCAACTAAAGTCATTGCAACACTATCAAAATTACCAGCAGTAATGTTGTTCGTATAATGTAAGTATACCGAAGCTACAGAACCATCAAAATCTTCAATTTCACTATTGATAACTGGAGAATCCGTAGACTTAGGAGCCGTTGGAATTCTCATTACATTTACAATAGATGGAGGTGTTACTCCAATAATGTAGTGAGATAAATCAAACGGGTTGATTTCATAACCACGTCCAGCGCCACCAGTACATCCGTTTTCAGAATGCAATACAATACCAATCAAAGTATCATAAACCAATCCAACAGGAGGAGCAACAAAGCTACCATTAGCTGCAGGAGCACTTGGGTTCACTGAAGTATAAGAAGGTAATCTCTGAACTAAAAAACGGTCAGAAACATTAATTGTATTTCCGTTAGCATCCGTAACGTCAATACTTACACGAGAACCACCTGAAAAGAAATTTACCGCAGTAACCGTTACATTGTTTAACATTACCAAAGAACCTTCAACTGGCTCACCAGTAGGTAATTGATTTACTCTATTACCATCATTTAAATCACCAACAGAAACAACTCTTGGTGCAGGAACAGCCAAAGGAGCCATTACCGTAACTGAAGAGTTTCCAAGCGGGTAAATTTGAGTCTCACCAGCGTAAGTACCAACAACACCAACAATTTCAACTACATCACCAGCAACGATAGTATGTAAATCTGTTACAGGATTTGAATTATCTGCAGCTTCTACACCGTGAATTTGAATTCCAGCAAAATCTCCGCCCAAACCGTTATTAGCCGTATCTAAAAGGTGAATACCTGGTCTACAACCACCAGTAACCGAACCAGAAGCAACTTCCGTTAAGTTTCCATCATGTAGTGCAATACCTCTTACTCTAACGGTATCACCGTCATAAGAAGATAAATCTGTACATGCAGTTAAGTCTGCTATAGACACTAATTGCACGTCATTAATACTCACATCGTTCACTTGAGAAAACCCAAACATTGTCGAAAATGCAAATACTATTAATAGTAATGTTTGTTTCATAATTGTATATTTATTTATTGTTTATTTACTTGATTATTAAAAACTTAGACTTGTAAAGCTTTCCTGTTTCTAAATCCTCTACCGTAAAGATGTAGAGTCCTCTAGCTAAAATCTGATTATCTTGTGTCAATAAATCCCAAGCGTGTTCTCCACCTGAGAAAATGTTTTTATCTGAATCTTCCGCACCAAAAGTGGTAAACCATCTAATATCTGTTCCCTTGTAATCTTGGTCATGATTAATCACATCTAGTAAATCACCTGCAGTGGTATATACACGAATAGTACACCGTTCTGGTAAATTTGCGAAAATCAGTTTTCTACTTTCTTCTTGAAATGAACTAACCCCTTCCCAAGCAGCACCTCCGTAGTATGGATTTGGATATGCAAACGGTCCGTTTTCAGCTAAATCCTTAACAGCATCTTTACCCGCAAATACACGAAAGTTGTTGAAGTTAGGACTCGATTCTAGTGATTCTAAATTTGCACCCGGATTCCCTCTATCGAAAGCGGTAACTGCTACGGCATATTGCCATCCGTTTTGAATATTATTGATACTATACTTATAGGTATACTCATTGGTATCACCATCAAACGTAATTGGTTCTGGTAGTAATATTGATTCAAAACCAATATCATTAAACAAGCCGTTATTTGGAATATCGTTCTCTCCTACTTTAACAAAATCAAGAACTGGAGGTGTTTGTGCCACGTCAAATCCTAATTTAGATAAATATACACGGTACCCTTCAAAGTCAATTTCTTTAGTAATTGGATCAACAGATGCCTCACTATTATTTGCCCAATAAATATCAATTCTATTATCGGTTGCATCTATTCGCGTTTTGGGAGAATTTGGTGGTGCAGGTAAAATGTATCTTGTAATTTCGCCATCTCCGTTTGCATCTTCTCCGGGGTCTAATTCGCCATTAAAGTTCAAGTCCTCTCCGTTATAAGCTGTTTGAGCCCAACCAGAATTTTGCATGAAATATTCCTTTTGCTCTAAGGTATTTATGCTCGGATCATTACCATCATCCTTTTTAGGACCCAGAATAAATGCATAAGTCACATTAATGGTGTCTCCAGGAGCAAAATCTCTATATGGACCCACAGAAACCAAATCTGAACGATTACCTAAATCATTAATTTGATCTTGAATACTTTTCGCGCTACAGTTTCCATTTGTACTGGAATTATTGTCCCAACAAATATTATCGTTCAAACCCGCGGTCATTTTTTTATAACGCTGATTATCGTCTTGAGGCAAAAAGTAAATAGGATCTGAGGTATTGTTAAACTGCCACACATTGTAATGGATATTTAAATCGTCTGTTAGGTTACCATTATCATCTAGTAATTGTGGGTGATGAAAACCATGTTTATCTTCTGAACCCAAAAATTTTTGACCTACATATGATTCAGTAAATCCAATATCGCCCCCTTTATCATAACAATAAGACATGTTTAAAGAATCTAAGAATCCGTTACCGCCTTTATTATAGAAACCGGCACCGCCAGAACCCGCAGGACTGATATTTATGTTTCTAACTACCGTATTTGCCCAGAAGGAAAAATAGGCACTATCAATGGTAGTATTACCATGATTTACAATGTAAAAGTTAGCAATAACAAAGAAATTACTAAATGTATAATTCCAGTTATAGGTATGTCCGGTAACCACAACATTTAATGGGTTATTGTGATTTTGAATTGGAATTTGTGTTCCTGGAATTAAGATATTCGAATCGGTAAAAGTAGACACGTAATCTTCGTGAGAAATAGCACTTGGTGAATAGTAAGGACTATCAAAATAAGACGATCTAATTTTCAAAGGTCCTGAAGTGTTTGTGAATTCAAAACCCGCCTTACCTGTTGAATAACCTTGAGACGCATCATAAGCAGAGGTGGAAACAAAGGTTTGTCCGTTTACAACACCACCAAACCAGAAACCAGATTCAAATAAATGTTAGACCCCTGAACCTCCAGGGTACTCGCAGCTTTGTGCGCCACTTCCATCACGGTAACCACGAAATGCATTTCCGAAAGTACCTATGTTGGTAACGTTTAATCGAACATCTGAAACTTTAGTTGTTTTCTCGTCAAATTGCTGAGAATAAGAAGATAAACTAAATAATAACCCTAAAAGTATTGCCAATAATGATTTCATTCAATTTTCAACGTTTGTTTGTACTTGCTCCCCATAACTTAAAATTTGGGGCGACAAATGTAATGAGTTTTTTAATCTTTAACAGCTTTTAACGATCACTAAATTGTTAATTCTGAATGACCTTTATCACTTTTTTATACCCAGCCTCGTTTACAACCTCCACAAATAAAATTCCTTTGGCATTTAACGCGTGTTCAAACGCGGTATTCCCAGTATTATTTACAGTAAATGCAGCTACTTTAACTCCAGTAACGGAATAAACATTCAGGGTATACAATCCAGAAACTCCAGTAAGGGAACCTTTCAAAGAATTTGAATTTGGGTTTACCAATTGAATATCTAGACTCATTGGGTCTACATCTGAAATTCCGTTTGGCGCTGCTTCTGAAATAATCATATCCATTATCACCGGTAAATGGTCACTCCCATTGTAAATCGCATCCAGTACGTTAGCAGGAACAGAGGTATTTGAACCCTGATTAATAGACTGGTTAAAGTGATTCCCATCATTGGCAACCGCTTTGTAACTATTAGAAACATAGTCCATATAGTTTAAATCATCTTTAATGGATTGAGAAACTAAAATGAAATCAAAACGATCATCTAGTCCACCACCACTCGCACATCCATTACTGGTGTAATGTGTAGATTGGGAATGAACATCTGCATAGGCACTGTTATTATTCCAGTCCCCCATTCTATTCACAGGATCAACAAATTTTACCGCTTGATTTACTGGGTCAATTAAATTTTGAATAGCCCCTTCGGTAGAGGTATAGGTATTGAAATCTCCAGAAATGATGTAGTTACCAGTGATTGATTCATCCTCTACATACTGCATCACCGCTTTAGCCGCTTCTGTTCTATCTGCTTTATCAGAACTGGAGTTACCTGCTTTAAAATGCGCAATAAACACGGTTAAAAAAGTGGTATCTGCTCCTAATGGCAAGTTTGTGTTATTATAATATAAGGTATATACATTTATCAATCGTACGATTTGTTGACCACCAACCTCATTTTCTACCTTGTCATACGAATACATCGTAAACATTTCTTGGTTGTAGTAAAACGCGTTAGCTAAAGAAGACCCTGATGTACTTGAAAAATTAGCCATTTGGTACTTGGTTTCACCATCTACATTTAAACATCTGTCTAATATTTTCACGGCATTTGTAGGGTTAGCACCTACTTCATTACACGCTAGTAAATCAGGCTGTAAATAGGAAAATATGGTTTTGAAGTACGCTTCTTTCGCAGCAGAAGGGTTATTTGTACTGGTACAGTAACTTGTTTCATTCCTGTAATTCAATAAGTTATAAGAAACAAAAGTTGCTATCTCTTGACTTTTTACTTGCGTAAATCCTATTGTAACGAATAACATTAATAGTACACTTCTAACCATAGTTCTATTTTTTGGGAAGGCAAATGTACGGCTCAATTGTTAGGCATAAGCAATTAATTTGTTAACGCTAGATTAACTTATTAACGGGTTATTGGATTTGGTTTTTTTTCGATTGGTTTGGTTTGATTGATTGATTTGGTTTGGTTTGGTTTGGTTTGGTTTTGTTTGGTTTGGTTGAGACGAACAGTTTTTTTTAGATTGAGACGAACGGTTTTTCAGATTGAGACGAACGGCCGTTCGTCTCAATCTAAAATTCGATTCGAAATAAAACGAAAATTCCATCAGCAGAGGTGAACGGCCGTTTACCTCTGCTGATGGAACTGATGGACAGAAAAATCAAAAATCTATTCCGCTTTCATTAAATCAATTCCCCAATTTTTTGGATTGTTTTCAATGTATCGTTTAATTCTAAAATATTCTGATTTGTTCCTGATTATATGGTCGTAATAATCGGGTTGAAAGAAATGATTCAAGCGATTAAATTTATCTGACTTCAAACCATTTTTATCAATAAAATCATCAATAGCGGTATTAACTGCCGATTTAAAACCTGCAACAAATGATGATATAGACTTGGGACGCATTCGGAATTCTGCTGGCTTGCTAAAAAAATTATTGACTAAAAACATTTCATCCATTGAAATGGGCGACTCCATTTCATCTAGTTCCACTTTATCCAATTTAATGATTGCATGAATATGATTCGGCATTACCTGCACCGAATCACAAAACAACTCTTTCCTTATTTCGAAAGATTTATTCCATTCATTCGCTACAATTCGTCCGTAATCAGATAAAATTATTCTTTCATTCGCGATTTCTCCAAGGTTACAAATTCGATTCTGCGTCACAAAGGTGAGGAAATAAAATCCACTTCCAGAATAATCCCAACCGGGAAACCTGTTAGATTCTATTCGATATTTATTTCTAAATTTCTCTTTCATTGGGCTGAAATTAAGGGATTAGGGAATTTTCAAATCAACGGTTAATTGGAACGATTTTTTTCCCGTTTATAGTTGAGGATAACGGCCGT
>CAXMPG010000051.1:0-9841 GCA_964195485.1 uncultured Desulfobacterales bacterium | reverse complement strand
TTTGGTGGATATTACGCCATCCAAATGATCAAAAATTTCTTCCACTTGCCAGAAGCAACCGGCTCCAAAAATAGCTTTTTCCATAGGCCCTTTTGTGTTATACTATTTAAACCATTATTTGAAATACATTAAGGAGTAATTTCATAATGTCAATTTGTTCGACCTTACAAATATGGTAAATATTTTCATTTTTCAAACAAGGGTTCTCATCAATACCGTTACTTTTGGGCTATGTTATTTGCTGTTGTTGATATTGAAACTACTGGAGGAAGTGCCAGTAATTCTAAAATTACGGAAATTGCCATCGTTATTACTGATGGCGAATCAATTATAGAAGAATTTGATTCTCTTGTTGATCCAGGTATGTTTATTCCTCCCTTTATTACGAACCTTACAGGAATTACCAACCAAATGGTAGAAGACGCACCTGATTTTAAACAAATAGCCCAACGAGTATCTGAATTAGTTGCGGATAAAGTTTTCGTAGCACATAACATAAATTTCGATTACTCTTTCGTAAAAAAACAATTGGAGGAATCTGGATTTCCTATTACCACAAAAAAAATGTGTACCGTTCGGTATAGCCGTAAAATAGTTCCGGGCAGACCATCGTATTCTTTAGGTAATATTTGCGCCCATTTCGGTATTAAAAACATGGATGCTCACCGTGCTATGAGTGATACTAAAGCCACTGTTCAGTTATTACACGAGCTTTTAAGAAAGGATTACAATCAATTTTGGAAAACATATTTAACCGGTACTGGAAAAGAGGTCAACTTGCCATCTGGTTTAGATAGTAATATATTCAATAACCTACCCGAAAAACCAGGTGTTTACTATTTGAAAAATGACGTTGGCGAAATATTATATATCGGAAAAGCGGTAAAAATAAAATCACGAGTAGCACAGCATTTTTCAGGTAAGAAAACATCATCTAAAACCACGGAGTTTCATAAACAGGTGTGTAATGTAGAATTCTACTTAACAGGTTCAGAGCTTTTAGCTTTGCTTTTTGAAGATTCTGAAATACGCACCCACTGGCCACCTTTTAATAAAGCCCAGAAATCAAACCCAACAAAATTTCATTTAAGCTATTACAAAGACCAAAATAATAATTGGAGAATAGGTGTAATTCAAGGAAAATACCAAGGTAAAAAACTATTGACCACTTACAGCTGGCTTGGAGCGCGTGAAATACTTATGGAGTTGGTCAAACTCCATGAATTAAGTCCTGCATTATGTCAAATTGAGTTACCCATAAACGAACACGTTACTTCAGAAACGCATAATACAAACTTTGAAAACTTAATTCAAAATCATATAAGTAATCCTATAGACTTTGTGATTTGGGAAAAAGGCAGAAAAACTTCAGAAGAGGCGTTTATTCTCGTTAAAGAAAACCAATTCCATGGGTTTGGATTCCTTCCTACAGGAAATAAATCCACAGATTATACGCAGTTGCAAGCGCACTTAACCTTTGCTAAATCTTCAGGTAGTACCAGTAAACACATTGCTTCCTACCTAGAAACGACTAAAAACGTATCATTAGCGACTATTAAATATAGCCCGGAGAATTTACTTTTTTAAAATTGACATTACCGTTTGTAAAAGTAACTTGACTTGTATTTGGTTAATTTCTACATTTGCCATTGCAAACTACACAAAAAACACATAAATGAACAACTTAGTACTCACCCAAGAGGACCGTTCAGAAATGAAACAGTTCTACCAAGGAGAATTAGAAATTGCTATCCGAAAAGTGAAGCACATCCGAACCATACTTTATAAACTAAATGATGGTAATTTTGATGACGAAGAAAATCCAAGCAAAAAAACAAGTTTAATTTCAACCTTTCAAGTAGAACCTGACACCTCTAGAGAAAAAGGAACTCGAGGACGTAAGTCTCTTTGGGGGAATTATATTTTAAGCTTGCTGAAAGAAGAAGACCAGCCTTTATCTTACACCCAGATAATTAATATGGCCGTTGAAAAATTTGATTTACCGGATGCAAAAATCAAAAACGTAAAACAAGCCATAACCAATAGTGCTTTTAGGTTACGTGTAACCAATAAAAAAATTGACACTTTTGGCTTACCAGGTAGAAAAGAACGATTCTTATGTCTATCTGACTGGTTTACAGATGGAGTTTTAAATTCCGAATACCAACAAAAGGTAGCGTAATTAGCCCCTTTCAATAAAATTAGTAAAGGGTAATTGAGTCATCAATTACTCTTTTTTTATGCTAAATTTTCACGATTTTAAAGTGTTCGAAATGCCTTACCTAAATTAGAAATAATTTCACCGGCCGTTAGGCTTTCTCTACTCCCCTTTTTCAAGACATAGTCACATGAAAAAAACCTATTTAAGTTGGCCATATTGTGCATCATCAAAGGGAAAAAAAAACCTATATGTGGCTGGATAACAAGGGCCATTTCAAAAAATATTTGCCTCCGTATTCTTTTGGTCTTTACCATTATTAGGCTTTAGCTCCATCTGATTTTTTAGTTAGCGCATTCGTAACCCCATATCAGTTTTTGATTGATGCTAAATATATTACTAAGATGGGTTGGTTTGAATACATGTTAAATAGCCCATCACACCATAGAGTACATAATGGCCGTGATAAAACCGCTTAGATAAATATGTTACTCCATTCTTCTTGTTTATCTTCGTAAATAGATAAAAACCAATAACATGAAAAAAGAACTCTCTTTCCTTGTAATACTGTTCGTTTACAGTCTATCGGTAATGTCGCAAGAACAAAACGCTAATTTAAATATGAGTTACCACTCTACTCAAACCTATCAATTTGATGAAAACTCAGCGGATTGGGTTAAAATAGACGCTCCTAAATTAACTTTTAAATTTGACGTTATGGATAGCACCATTACGGTTAATGACACTGTTTTTAATATAATATCAATAAAGAAAAAAAACAATAAAAAGGATAAATCTAAACAGTATTTCTTTGTCTTACAAAACCAAAAGGAAGAGCTTATAGATGCTGAATTCCATCAGTACTGGTTTGATGATAAAAGATACCACCCGCAATTTATTTTTAAGAATAGGGCGTATGATTTAAAGTAGGTGATTTTTCTATTTGTTGGTGAATTAACATTTGAAGTAATTCAAGCTTCAAACCAACCCAATCCATCAAGCCATCAACTTACTATGGCTGATTACACTCCTTTTAGGCACTAGTAGACCTAAATATTAATTACTTGACTAGTAAATATGAGGATTTAGGAATGCTCTTTTTATTTGTTTAGTTTTTGAAACGCCTCTCCCAAATGATTAATAATATCGGATGCAACTAAACTTTCTCTACTCTCCTTTTTCAAGGCAATATCTCCTGCTAATCCGTGAATATATACGCCAAGTATAGCGGCTTGAAGAGGCTTATAGCGCTGAGCTAATAATCCCGTTAGAATTCCTGTTAATACATCTCCACTTCCCGCAGTAGCCATGCCAGGGTTTCCTGTGGTGTTAAAAAATACTTCTCCATTTGAACAAACTACCGCAGTATGCGCCCCTTTTAAAACTAGATTAATACTATATTTTTCTGCAAAGAGTTTCGCTGATTCTAATTGAGAGTAACCTCCTACCGATTCCCCTACCAACCTTTTCCATTCCCCTAAATGAGGCGTAATTATGGAGCCTTTAGGAATCAACTTTAGCCATTCTTTATTTTCCGATAAAATATTTAACGCATCCGCATCGATTACCATAGGCTTTTTGTACGTTTTTAATACCAAATGTAAAAGCTGTTGGGTTTCTTTCTTTTTGCCAATTCCAGGACCAATTCCAATGCTCGAAAAGGAGTCTGTTTCTTTAAGCTCCGATAAAAAAGCCGATTGATAATCTGTCCAAGTCATTACTTCAGGTACCGAAATCTGCATGATGTCATTTCCACTATTCGGAATGTGAGCCGTTACCAAACCCGTTCCTGACTTTAATGCCGCTTTCACAGCCAAAACTGCGGCTCCCATTTTACCAGAACTACCTGCCATAATAAGCGCATGACCATACGTTCCTTTATAATCAAATTTGCTCCTTTTTTTAAGGATAATCTTCGCAGTAAACGTCTCGATGGTAAAGTGTTTTGTGGGTTCTAAAAAAATGTATTCCTCGCTAATACCAATAGGCAGGACCATAAATTCACCCACAAACTCATCGTTACTTGGGAACATAAAAGCCAATTTCGGAAACTCAAAAGTGAGGGTGAAATTTGGCATGAAAATAATACCCGTATTTTCGTCATTATTCTCTACAAACAAACCCGAGGCAATGTCAATAGCTATTCGCTTGATAGGCTGGTTATTTAATTCTGCAATCAATTCCCCTATCCATCCTTTAACAGATTGTGTCAACCCTGAACCAAAAATGGCATCAATTATTACGTTTCCATACTCGATTTTAGAAAAATCAGAATCCGAGAATAAAGTAATAATGGGTATTTTCAAATCTTGTAATCGCGCTTTATTTATAAGGTTATCTTCACTCGATCTCCGACTAAATTGAACTTCATACACACGAACGGAATAACCCGCTTGCTGAAGTAACCTAGCTATCACCAATCCATCTCCTCCATTATTTCCTGCACCACAAAAAATGCTGAACGTAGTTTTCTTTTTAAATTTGTTTCGAATCCAATTAAAAGCACTGGTAGCAGCCCTTTCCATTAAATACAGGGAAGAAATAGGTTCGTTTTGAATGGTGTAAGAATCTGCTCTTCTAACTTGTTCTGTGTTGTAAATCTTCATTTTGTAGCCATTAGAATACTAGTAATCAAAGTTAGACAGAAGAATGCAAACAACACGGCATTTAGGTCAATAGATTTACTAACCTTTTCAATCCATAAGCCTTACTATTTTCCATGCAAACTATACGGCACTTTTTCTAACACTAACTACAATTGATTTGGATGCAGGTGTATTACTAATTTCGGCCTTATTCTTTAAGGAAACTAAAACATTGGCTTCCGGGAAATAGGTAGCAGTGCACTTTTCTGGGATATCATACGGGTAAACAATGAACTTCTCAGCCACTCTCGTTCTACCATCATCTTTACAAATAATATCTACGATATCATTGCCTTTTAAGCCTTGTTTTTCAATATCATGTACATTCATTAGAATGACCCTACGCTCGTTATAAATTCCTCTATAACGGTCATCTAAGCCATAAATGGTCGTATTAAACTGATCATGAGTACGAATGGTCATCATCGTAAACTGATTATCGGAAACAGACACTTCCGATACCTTATTTATAGAGAAATTTGCTTTCCCTGTTTTTGTGGGTCTAAAATCACCCACTCTTGAATTGTTAGGTAAGTAAAACCCACCTGGCTTCCGAACCCGTTCATTAAAATTATCAAACCCAGGAATAGTGGCTTCGATCTTATCTCTAACCAAGTCGTAGTTTTCATTAAAACCAGCCCAATTTGTTTTGGAGTTTTGTTTAAAGGTAGCCTGTGCTATTTTTGAAACAATAGCGGTCTCACTTAACAAATGCTTTGACAGTGGTTTCAATTTCCCTTTAGACGAATGTACCACTCCCATGGAGTCCTCTACGGTTATCAGTTGAATCTTACCCTGTTGATAATCTTCCTCAGAACGCGTAATACAGGGTAAAATCAAAGCTGTTTTTCCATGAACAATGTGGCTTCTATTTAGTTTCGTAGAAACCTGAACCGTTAAATCACATTTACGCAATGCTTCTGCCGTAATCTCCGTATCAGGAGTCGCAGAAATGAAGTTCCCTCCCATTCCTACAAATACTTTGGCTCTGCTTTCATGCATGGCCTCAATGGACTCTACTACATCAAACCCATGCGCTCTAGGTGGCTCAAAATTGAATTCTTTTTTTAAGTTATCTAGGAATTGTGGTTTTGGTTTTTCCCAAATCCCCATGGTACGGTCACCTTGCACGTTACTATGTCCACGTACCGGACAAGTACCTGCTCCTTGTTTACCAATACTTCCTTTTAAAAGTAAGATATTGACTACCTCACGAATATTATGAACTCCGTTTTTATGCTGCGTTAGACCCATTGCCCAACAAATAATAATTTTTTTCTTCTCAATTAATAATTGAGCCGCTTCTCTAACCTCACTCTCTTTAAGACCTGCTTGTTTTACCAAGTCGCTAAAATCATGATTTTCTAAATCAGCTATTAGATTATCAATACCTTGCGTTTTCTCTTCAATAAAGTCAAGGTCAAATACTTTTCCTTTATTCTTATTTTCTGCTTCCAACATTAATATCATCAATGCTTTAAGCAACGCTACATCTCCGTTTATCTTTACTTGTAAAAATATATCGGTCAGTTTCACTCCTTTACCCAATAAATGCGAAAGCTTTTGTGGGTGTTTAAAATTCATAAGGCCTGCTTCGATTAACGGGTTCACCGAAATAATCTTACCTCCATTCTTTTTGGTGTCTTCTAAAGCAGATAACATTCTCGGATGATTAGTACCTGGATTTTGTCCAATCACAATCACCACTTCGGCATGTTTAAAATCTTCCAATGTTACGGAACCTTTTCCAATACCTAAGGTTTCAACTAAACCAGCACCACTAGACTCGTGACACATGTTAGAACAATCAGGGAGGTTATTCGTTCCGAATTCTCTCACAAATAATTGATATAAATAAGCTGCTTCATTACTCGTTCTACCCGAAGTATAGAAAACACCTTCATGCGGGGAGTTTAGCTTATTTAATTCGCTTCCAATAAGTTCAAAAGCCTCACTCCAAGCAATAGGTGAATAATGGGTATCACCCGGTTTCAAAACCATGGGATGCGTAATTCTTCCGGATTTACCAATACGGTAATCCGACCAATTTCCTATTTCTTCCACCGCGTGTTTTGCGAAAAAAGCAGGGTCTACTTTTTTGGTAGTCGCCTCCTCCGCAATCGCTTTTGCTCCATTTTCACAATATTCACCCAATCCCGAACGCTTACCATCTGGATCTGGCCATGCACAACCCGAACAATCAAAACCATCTTTTTGGTTCATGTTATTCAGAACCTTTATGGCTCTTGGTAAATCCATTTCATCCAGTACATGTTTAACCGCAGAAGTAACTGCCTTAAGACCAGCTGCTGTAGATTCTACACCACCTGATTTAAGCCCCGTAAACTCTACTGGTGGCTGTGCATTTGTTCTCTTAATCATTGCGGTTGTTAGTTTTTTATGATAGCATTTTAAAGTTCGCTAAACTCTTGAAACTTTTCATTTGTGATACTTTTTGTGCATAAAAAAAATTTACTTTACTATAAGTAAATAATATCTAATTAATATTTTTTAATACCTTGTAGAACTGTATTAAACTGTATTTATATGTCAAAAAATTTACGCCACCTTTCCGCACGCAAGGATTTAGAAGACAATCTATTTGATAGATTGGGTAAACTCTCTGTAGAAACGGGAACTCCAGATAAAGATAAACTTAAAGAACTTGGTAAGGAGTTCTTGATTGGTGACGCTAATGCATTTGGTACCACTACCTTTTATGATTTCATGAAACCTGAAAATCAAGGAAAGAAAGCATACGTATGTAACGGTTCAGCATGTATGTGCGCGGGTACGCAAGAAAAAGTAACTAGTGAGTTAAAGAAACATCTATATGACCACGAAATTGGTCATATGACGTGTTTAGGAAGGTGTCATGAAAACGGTGCTTTTAACGTAAACGGACAAAATTACTCGGCTAAATCTGAGTCGGAAATTGCGCGTATTATTTATGATAACGATGTTCCGCATGAGGATAATTATAATGTGCAATCTTGCTGTGAAGCTACGTTAACTAACGATTTTGAAGGACTTGATTTCCTAAAGGGATTAGTTCAGAAGGTACTTGATTTAACACCCGAACAAGCTTTGGCGGAAGTCATGGAATCTCGTGTTAGAGGTCGTGGTGGCGCAGGTTTTCCAATGGGAATAAAACTCAAAAGTGCTGCTGATACCCCTGCAGATATACGTTACGTTGTGTGTAATGCAGATGAGGGTGATCCAGGCGCGTATTCTGACCGCTATTTAATGGAGCAACAACCGTATATGGTGTTGTTTGGTATGATTGCCGCTGGTTATGCCATCGGTTCTAACTGGGGTGTTTTATACATCAGAGCAGAATACCCAGATTCTCCAGTGATTATTCAAGACGCCATTGATAAAATGACCGAACTTGGATTGATTGGTGAAGATATCTTAGGTAGCGGATTCGATTTCCACTTTAAAATCATTAAAGCCCAAGGAGCCTACATTTGTGGGGAAGAAACGGCTTTATTATCATCTATTGAAGGACAACGTCCTGAAGTAAGAATTAGACCTCCATACCCTACGCAAGAAGGATTATTTGGGAAACCAACGGTAGTAAATAATGTGGAAACTTTAGCTGCATTATATTACATCTTTAAAACATCGGGTAAAGAATATGCTGCCTTAGGCACCGAGAAATCTACTGGAACTAAACTTGTTTCTTTAGATGGCCACTTCAACAAACCTGGGATTTACGAAGTAGAAATGGGTACGCCATTACGTACTATCATTGATGACTTAGGAGGCGGATTTAGAATGCCAATTAAAGCCATGCATATGGGCGGACCACTTGGCGGATTGGTTCCAGTCACTAAAATTGATACTTTAAGCCTTGATTTCGAATCATTTTCTGAAAACGGATTCCTTTTAGGACACGCAACCATTGTATGTATTCCAGAAAGTTTTCCAATGATTGTGTATTTAGAGCACTTATTTGAATTCACTGCTTTTGAGAGTTGTGGAAAATGTTTTCCGTGTAGATTAGGTTCTAAACGTGGACAAGAGCTTTTAACAAAAGCACGCACAGAAGACGATTACAAAATTGACATGGAGTTGTTTACCGATTTATTGGAGACACTAGAACAGGGTTCATTATGCGCATTAGGTGGTGGTTTACCCCTACCGGTTAAAAATGCAATGATGTATTTTGAAGATGAATTAAAACAGTATTTCCAAAAAGCTTAATCCCTTAAAGAAGGCACTATGAACCGAGCAATTCTTATTAAAACGTCATTCCTAAATGATGTTTTTTATTGCGAACACCAGATCTCCTTCACCAAAAATTTTAGCATATGAAAATAGCATATATAGATAACAAACCATACGAAATTCAGGCTGGAGAAACCATGTTAGCGTTTATGAAACGTCATTTGGGAGAAAAACCAGTACCTACGCTTTGTGACGCACCTAACTTAGACCCATTTGGTTCTTGTAGAGTGTGTAGTGTAGATGTAGCGCTTGAAGAAGGTGGAAAGACAAAAGCCATGGCTTCATGTCACACCCCTATTTCGGAGGGAATGCATATTCTACCCAATACACCAAACATTCAAAAGCTTCGTAAAAACATTGTGGAGTTGGTTATTTCTGACCATCCGTTGTTGTGTTTAACTTGTGAGGTGAGTGGAAATTGCGAGCTTCAAGATGTGGCTGCAACTGTGGGTTTACGTGATGTACGTTACCCTGAAGGGGCGAATCATTTAGCTACGCCCAAAGATTTATCACATCCGTACATGACTTCAGATTTATCGAAGTGCATTAATTGCTACCGATGTGTTCGAGCATGTGATGAAGTTCAAGGTCAGCTCGTACTTAGTATGGCTGGTCGTGGATTTGACAGTCACATTATCAAAGGCTTTGATGAATCATTTAATGATTCTGCCTGTGTTTCTTGTGGCGCATGTGCACAAGCGTGTCCAACATCCGCAATTTCAGATATATTCGAATCAAAAAGTGTGGCTACCAAAGAAACCACACGTACTATCTGTACCTATTGTGGTGTTGGCTGTAACCTAGA